>CAZCKE010000318.1:0-5217 GCA_964499005.1 uncultured Tepidisphaeraceae bacterium | reverse complement strand
TCGGGGTCGTCCAGGGTGATGCTGATCGTCGTGATCTGCCGGGGCGGGACCTGATCGACGTCGCTGACAACCAGGTGCAATTCAGTTTTTTGGTCCGTCGTGCCGTTGAGATCGGACGAGCGGTCGACGCTGCGTGAGACAACGCCCGCCTTCGAATCAGCGATCGCCTTCTCGATCGCATCGACGCCGGAACGGGGGACGATCAGATCGAGTTCGCCGTTCATGTTTTGCGGATCAATCTGGGCGAGCTTGGCGATGTTGATCTTGGCATCGGCGTGCTGCGCGGCGGAAAGGATTGCATTGTAGGCGCTGGTGACGTCCGCCACGGCCAGAACGCGGTTGATCGATTCGCGAGGCCCCAGGGCGTCGGCGCTGGCGAATGTCAACGCGTATTGCACCTTGCTGTCGACCGTATGCTCGGTATCGACCGAACGGGCCGACTGATGCGACAAGACTCTCCCGCCGTTTTCGGTGGTCTGGGAGATGGCTTTGTCGAGGTCCGTCTGATGCGCCCGGGCGACTTCAAAAACGAGCGTTGCCGAGCCGGATTGCGTGTTTTGTTCGGTCAATTGAGATGTGCTGATGTGCGCGCCCGCCGCCTGCGCGGCGGCAAGGATGGCATGATACGCGTCGGACATGCTTCCCGCGGGGATCAGCGAGGTGGAGATCGTTTCGCGCGGCGCCACGGTCGCCAATGACGCCAGGGTCAGGGCGAATCCGCGCTTGGCCGTCGTCACGTTGGCGGCGTCGGGATTTTCCGCGACGGTCAGGTGCATGACTTCTCCCAGCGACCGCACGGCGGCCAGAACCGCGTCCGCTTTTTCGCTGGGGGTTTCAAAATTGATCGTGCCGTCGATCTGCTGAGGATTGACGCGATTAAGGCTCGAATCGACCACGCGGCCGCCGGCATCGGAGATGCGGGAGAGAATGTCGTGATATGCGGATTCGACATCATCGCAGGCCAGGGCGAGGTTGGTCGTCTGCCGCGGCGCGATGTTCGCCAGGTTGTACAGCGAGATATGAAGCTCGGTATCCTGCCGTTGCACTTTGATCCCCGGCGCAACCGGCGCTCCATTGGCGGTGGTCTGCTGGCGGCCCATGTCGAGGCGGGCCACGCGCCCCAATTGCTTGAGACGATCGATCACCGGCCCGGCCGCATCCGGTGAAACCTGCGCGACGATGGTCGCGGCGAGTTGCCCGGCATCAAACTGCTTGAGATCGGATTGAATGATACGCCCCTTGGCGTCGTCGATCGCATGCAGCGCATCGGCCCGCGCTTTTTCGACGTCTTGTGTCTCGATCCCCATGTTGACGTGCTCGGTCTCCGTCGCCAGAGCGGCCTGACGGATGTCGCGCTCGGTCAGATTCACTTGTAGCGTCGAGAGGGAGATCAGGTTGTTGTAATAGTTGATCTCGCCGGTGACTTTTTCGACTTTCTCGCGCCAGGTTCCCAGCTCTTTTTCCGCGGCGACGAGGTCCTTCACTTCGCCCTTGCCGGTCTTGATGATGTCCAGGAGTCGATCCTCCATCGCCTTGGCGGCGCGAAGCTCGCTCTCCAGGTCTGTGTATTCCTTGGTGACGTCATCGGCGGCGATTTTCTGCCCCTTCAGATCACCGATGCCGCGGAGTTTGAGGATGAGCGTATCCAGATGATCCGGCGGCACGCGCACGGTGACGATGCCGCTGACTTTGCCGTTGTCGAGCTTTTCGGAACTGGTGCTGTCGACGAAACCGGATTCCTCGGCGGCGATTTTGGAAATCTGGGCGAAGGCAGAGTCGAAGCTGTCGACCTCGAAGGCCAACTCGCCATGGCGGATCACTTTCCGGGAGGTATCGGAGGCCTGTGGCGTAGCGGGAGTTGTCGGCACTTCCGAAGCGGGCGGCGTCTGAGGCGCGCCGGTACCAGCCGGGGCTTGCGCTGGAGGCTTGGCCGGTTGGTCCGCGAGAGCAAAATCGCTCGAATTTTGCCCAGGTAATCGCTCAGCCAATTCGTACCCAGCGGTTTTGTTATCAACGGAAGCTTTGCCATCTTGGTCGACGGGACGGAAATACTGATTCTGGGGCGGGGCCAAACTTGCGCCCGTCGGTTGGACATTTTTGAAGGACAGTTTTTCTTCACGTAGCGAACTTCTCAAAGCAGGTCCGTTTTGGGCATCAAATTTGAGGGAATCCTGCGATTGGGCTTGAGCCACCTGGGTGGCAAGTCCGTCACGACCAAGCTTCATCTCAGGAAATTTCTTGTAATCGGCTCGATCCGAATCAAGTTGCTGTTGCTGCTCCCCGAACTTCCGCTCATACTCCTGATTGAGCCGCGAAATCTCCTGAAGCGCGTGTTGTTTGTCGCTTTTGTACTGAGACAATTCCTTCTGCATTTGGTCCACCGCGATCTGATGATTCGCAATTATCTTCCCTGCCTCCGCATCCGAGCGATCCGCCGATGATGTGAGCTCTGGTAGGTCCCCAGCCGCCACGTTTTGCCCGTCTTTTCCGTGGCTCACGTAAAAAGTCGGGCCAATTACTTGTCGGTAATTCCTCTTATCTGAATTGGGATATGTGTTGGCATACGAATATTCGACATTCGGCTGAGCCCACGGAGCTTTTGCTGAACCTATTTGACGAATCTGGGAAGCGGCGTTCTCGGCAAATTGGGGTTGGCCATGTTCAATGAAACCCAGGCCGACATATCCGACACCTGCAAGGAATGCAGCGGCGGCAGCCGCGCCGGCAGCGCGAATCACCATGGGGTGAATCGACAGCCGCCGTGGAACCACCATCGGAATCCAGCGCGAAGGAATGTCGCGCAAATGTTGAATGACTCGGTTTTCAAAACCAGCCGAGGGTTCAATCTTGCCAAACAGGTTGCGAAACTCGGCGTCCTCTTCGCGAGCGGCGGCCAGGCCGGCGGCGCATGCATCGCATTCCGCCGCGTGAGCTTCAAAGCAAACCCGCTCGTCATCCTCCAGGCCATCCGTGAGATACGGCATGGTTTGCTCGATGAACCAGGTGTGGATATCAGTTGGAGTTCGCATAACGTCTCTTTTCAGTCCAGGTGTTCTCGTTTCATTCGTTCCCGCAGCATCGCCATCCCGCGCGCCAGCAATCCTCGGAGCGATCCGTTGGAGACGGCCAATTCCCGGCCGATCATTTCGTAATCCGCGCTCCCCAGGTAGCGCATCATCAGGGGCAACCGATATTCCTGAGGCATCGATCGCAGTGCGGCCAGCACGTGTTGCCTCCGTTCTCGCCCCTCGGCGGCCTGTTCGGGTGATGGGCCGTCATGAGCCACCGCTTCCAGAGCTTCACCGTTCACCATGCCGCCAGCTCGCTTTTTGCGCGATTCCCTGCGCAGATTGTCGAGCAACGCGGAATGAGCAATCGAGTAAAGCCAAGGCCGAAACGCGCCCGGGTCGGACAACCGGCGGATTGCTCGCCAGGCGTTGAGGTAGGTTTCCTGGGCCAGGTCCTCGGCCTTGTGGGTGTCGCCCGTTTCCAGGTAAAGCCGGGCAAAGACCGCCCGGCCGGTGCGCCGCACCAGTTCCTCAAACGCCTCCCGATTGCCTCCCCGGCTCCGCAGGGCCAGGGCCTGTTCGGTTTCGGTCACGAATGGGCTCCCATTGCATGCTTAGACGCTTGGGGCGGGAAAACGGCGCGCGAAAAATCATCCGAATTTCGGAGTTTCGAAATTCGATTTTCCTTCTGCTACTATCCGGCCCTATGCCTTCAGAAGCGAACAAAATCATTTATTCCATGATCGGGGTCAGCAAATCTCACGAGAAGAAGGTGATCCTCAAAGACATCCACCTCTCCTACTTCTACGGCGCCAAGATCGGCGTCCTGGGGCTCAACGGGGCGGGGAAAAGCTCGCTATTGCGCATCCTGGGCGGCGTGGATAAGCAATATGATGGGCAGATCAGCCTTCAGCCGGGATATACGATTGGATTTCTCGAGCAGGAACCCAGGTTGGATGAGTCACTGACCGTCCGGCAGGTCGTCGAGCAGGGGATGCAGGCGACGATCGATCTGTTGAAGGAGTTTGATCGGATCAACGAACAACTGGCCGAGCCGATGGATGACGAAAAGATGAACGCACTGCTCGAGAAGCAAGGGGCGGTGCAGGAGAAGCTTGATGCGGCAAACGCGTGGGAGATGGATTCGCAACTGGAGATGGCGATGGACGCCTTGCGATGCCCGCCCGCGGATACGACGGTGAAAGTGCTGTCCGGCGGCGAGAAGCGTCGCGTGGCACTCTGCCGATTGCTGCTGAAGAAGCCGGACGTGCTGCTGCTGGACGAGCCGACGAACCATCTGGACGCCGAGTCGGTGGAATGGCTCGAGCAACATCTGGGCCGATATCAAGGGACGGTCATCGCAGTGACGCACGACCGGTATTTCCTGGACAACGTCGCGGGATGGATTCTGGAATTGGACCGGGGGCAGGGGATTCCCTGGAAGGGGAATTACACCTCGTGGCTCCAGCAGAAAGAAGCCCGGCTCGCCCAGGAAGAAAAGACCGAAAGCAATCGGCGCAAAGCGCTAAAGCACGAACTGGAATGGGTGCAAAAATCGCCCGAGGCGCGGCGCGCCAAATCCAAAGCTCGACTGGCTGCTTACGAGACGATGCTTAATCAGGACGTTCAGAAGCGTGCCGCGGAGATCGAGATCTACATTCCGCCAGGGCCCAAGCTCGGGAACAAAGTCGTCGAAGCTGTTGAGTTGAGCAAAGCATTCGGCGACCGCATTCTATTGGACAAGGTCAACTTCACCATTCCGCCCAACGCGGTGATCGGGATCATCGGCCCCAACGGCGCGGGCAAGACGACTCTGTTCCGAATGATCACCGGCCATGAGAAACCCGATAGTGGGCAGCTCAAGCTGGGAGAGAGCGTGAAGCTGGCTTACGTGGAGCAAAGCCGTGAGTCGCTCAATGATTCCGTGAGCGTGTGGGAAGCGATCTCGGAGAAGCAAGACAACATCCGCCTGGGCGCGGTGCAGGTCAATTCTCGCGCCTACGTATCGCGGTTTGGATTTGCCGGAACCGATCAGCAACGGGTTGTCGGCACGCTTTCGGGTGGCGAGCGCAATCGCGTGCATCTGGCGCGCATACTTCGGCAGGGGGCCAACGTCCTGCTGCTGGACGAGCCGACCAACGATCTGGACGTCAACACGATGCGATCGCTGGAAGAAGCCATTGAAAATTTCGCGGGCTGCGCGGTGATC
>CAZCKE010000317.1:0-5249 GCA_964499005.1 uncultured Tepidisphaeraceae bacterium | reverse complement strand
TTTTTTCAGCCGCGGCATGATTTGTCTTCGCCGACGATAATAGAGAAAAAGAACGCTTGGCCCAAAGCCGGCCAGCATGACCGCCACGCCAATACAGATCCCCAACCCCGTCATCATGCCCGCGCAGCAATCGGTCCGCCGGCGAACGATCACATGCGTCGGCACGGCAATCAGCAGTTCCAAAACGCTCCCGGCAATTAGAAGTCGGTGCAGCCGCATCCCCAAACTATTCGGATCGCGCCCGATGGCCATGATCATGAACACAATAGACCATCCCAGCCAAACCGCCGCCCCCAGCCCCACGATGGTCCATCCCATTTGATCGCTGAAGTTCTCGTTTGCAAACTCCGCCAGCGCGAATCCGCCCCCCAAAATCAGCAGACCTGCCAGCAATCCTGAGCCAATGACCGGAATCCACAGCGATCGCCGCGTGACGGGCCGGCGTCCAACCGCTCGAACTGGAATGATGATCAGTGAGAATCCCGCAGCCATAAACGTGGCAAACAGACTCCACTCCTGCAAATCGAATGAGGAGTCCTGCAATAAACCACCCCATGCGGGAATCGAAAGTATCCCAGCCAGCAAAATCAGATAGACGATCACCACAACATAAACCCATCGTGGGCGCGGGCCGGGCAGTTCATCCGGCGCCAGCACCCGGTACTCCAGCATCGGAGGCATCGGCTGATCCGCGGCGGTTGAATTGGGCCCGCTGGATTCGCTCATGGGACTTGCTCCAAACCCAGCACTCGGCGATATGCCGGCATTACTGTTTCCCACGTGAAACGCTCTTGGACCGTTGCACGTCCACCCGCGACCAACCGCCTTCGCAGTGCCGAATCGGCAAATATTTTGGAAATCGCCGCGGCGATCTCCGCGGGATTTTTGACCGGCACCAATAAGCCATTGTCGCCATCCCGGATCACATCGCGGATTCCCCCAACGTCAGTCCCGATCACCGGCACCCCCGCCGCCATCGCTTCAATCAGCACCAGCCCAAACCCCTCCGCCAGCGAGGGCAACACCAGCAGATCGATCTTTCGCAGCGCCTGCGCGGGATCAGCGATCGCGCCGTGAAGAATCATGCGATTATTCAGATTGAATCGAGTGATCTCCGCCTCGATCGCGCTCCGCTCGGCTCCTTCGCCGAAAATATCCAGCGTTGTATCCGTCGGTAACATCGACACCGCTTGAATCAAATCGCCAATGCGCTTCACCGGATCGAGCCGGCCGATGAATCCCACGCGCCGTCCGCTGCCCTCCTCGCGGCTGATTTGCCCAAAGGTTTGGGGATCCAGTGCATTGTGAATCACCACGATTTTCTCGCGCGGCACGTCCGCTCGCTGCTCGGCGATCTGTGCAACCGATGAGGATGTGACGACCACCTTCTGAGCCGCATGCGCCGCGGCCCTCTGCACCCACCAATGCCATCGCGGATACGGCTGGGTCGTCTGAATTGACTGGATGAACCGGACGCCTTTGCATCGCAACGACGCCGCGGCGGCTAACGCATTGGCGTGCACGAGGAAGCTGAACACTGTATCGATCTGCTCACGACGAATCAGCTTCACAAGCCGAGGTAAAATTGACAGGTCCGCTCTTCCCCGCGCTGCAAAAGCGGTGACCGCTATTCCCTTTTCCCGAATTTGATCCCCCACCGGCCCATCGCGATCCAGGCAAGCCACCTGCACATGAACATCCGGCTCTTGCCCGAGCCGAGCCGCCAACTCGCGCACCACCGTCGGCGTTCCGCCGATCTTCAAATCCGTGATGACCAAAAGTATCCGCCGCTGCACGGGCGAGAGTGTACCCGCTGAAACGCTCCGGTTCGCGTCTATCTCCCATGCCAGCGCCCCAGGCAAAACCAGGAATCAATTTGACCCGCCAAGTTCAGGGGGGATAATCTACGTGCATGGACACGCATGATCTGATCACGGTTGACCCTGATATTCTGGGTGGAACTCCCGTTTTTAAGGGCACGCGAGTGCCGGTAAAAACTCTCTTTGAATATCTTGAAAACAACTATACGCTTCACGAATTTCTGGACTGCTTTCCATCGGTGACCGCGGAGCTGGTCCGGGCCGTTCTGGAACGCTCCGAATCCGCGCTCTTGTCGCCGGCCTCTGTCTAGGCATCTATGAGAATCCTGCTGGATGAATGTGTGCCTTGGCCGATCCACAAGCTTCTGGCCGGTCACCAGTGTGAGACACCCCAACAGCGAGGCTGGGGCGGCATCAAGAATGGTGAGCTCTTAAATTTGGCGGAAAGCGATTTCGATCTGTTCATCACTTGCGATCAAGGCATCCGCTATCAACAGAATCTGGCAGGCCGACGCATTGCCATTCTTGAATTATCCACCAACAAATGGCGCAATATTCAGGCTTCCGCCGCTTTGATCCAATCGTCGATCGCGATTCTGAATCCCGGCGAATTCCGCACGATTCCAATTCCATAGCCGCGTCGCGTTACGGTTTTAATGCGGCGCCGAAATCTCCGCCCCCATTGTCCCGCACGGCCCACCGCCCGTCGCCTCGGGAATCGAAATTTCCTTCCCATCAAACCCCAGCGGATTTTGATACCAATTGGACAACTCCACCGACCCCATCGGCACATAATGGAAAATCAGCGACCGCCGGAAACGGTCCTTGCTCGTGTTGGGATAGCTGCCGTGAATCAGGCTGCCATTGAAAAATAGCACATCCCCCGCCTTGAGGTTGATCGGAACCTCTTCCAACCCCGCGGGGACGGCGACATGCTCTGTCGTGAAAAATCGCGAGGAATCGGCTTTTTCCGGACAGACGATCTCCATCCGGTTGGAACCCGGTACGACGACCATCCCGCCGTTGTCCTCGTCCGCATCGTCAATGGCAAACCACGCCGCCAGGCATGTCCCCGGCTTCACTCGAAGATAAAAATTATCCTGATGCAAAGCCTGCCCCCGCGCCCCCGGCGGCTTGAAGTAAAACATGCTCTGTACCGCGACGGGCTCTTCACCAAAACATTCACGCAAAATGGGATACAGCCGCCGATCAAGCATATACCGCATCGCCAGCGGCCCGACCGCCAGTTCCGGATGACGATGTGGATGCATCATTCTCGGATAAAAGCTCAGGGGATCGGAAGAAGCGTAGCCATGCTCGTCGCGTTTGGTTTCCGACATGCCAGGAACGGGGCCATTCTTGCCTTGCTCCATGAACATATCGCGAATCTGCTTGACCTCATCGGCCCCGATCAATTGCCGGATCACTACAAAGCCGTCGCGGTCGAATCGTTCTTTTTGCTCGTTTGTCGTTTCGGTTGCGTGAGTAACCATAGGATTCTCTCGTTTGCTCCCAGGCATCGTGGATACAGCCATCAATATCTCGTCTAAATATACGAATAAAACGCTTAACCCGCCCATTGGATACTCTGCTGAATACATATAATATTCTGCTGCATGCGGGCTCGCGTCGAAACCTCTTCGCCCATTACAACCGACATCGTGACGGGACATTTCCGGCGAAAACGCGGCTACTACGCCTGGCGGCCGCGCGGCACCAAGGACTGGCTTCTGATCTATACCGTTTCCGGACAGGGCCGATTCGGCTACGTCAACACGGACGGCTCCAACGGCCAAATCATCTCCCGCCCCGGCGACATGATCGCGCTTCGTCCGGGAACTTTGCACGATTACGGCGTCGAGCCCGAGCTTCAGCAATGGGAACTGCTTTGGGCGCATTTTCATCCTCGCCCCCAATGGCACGCCCTGCTGAACTGGCCCCAGGCCTCCAGCGGCGCAAGGGGTTTGATGCGGTTGCAACTTTCCAGCCGGAATCTCCGCGCCCGCATCCATCATCGGCTTAAGGACGTTCACCGTTGGGCCGGCGGCGTCGCTCGCCAGCGCATCGAGTTTGCCTTTAACGCCCTGGAGGAAGTGCTGCTTTGGTGCGATACGGTCAATCTGCACGGCAAAACACCCCTCGATCCTCGCATCGAACAAGCGATGGATCAGGCGTGCGCCGATCTTTCGCAACCCATCAGCATCCCCGCCATGGCAAATGTCGCCGGCCTCTCAGCCTCCCGCTTCGC
Organism: uncultured Tepidisphaeraceae bacterium; assembly: GCA_964499005.1. Taxonomy (GTDB): domain Bacteria; phylum Planctomycetota; class Phycisphaerae; order Tepidisphaerales; family Tepidisphaeraceae; genus CAZCKE01. The sequence continues at coordinate 1,181 of CAZCKE010000317.1, read as the reverse complement.
GCACTTATTCCGGCAATCCCTGGGAATTTCCCCGCGACATTGGATCGAACTTCAGCGCATCAATCGCGCCCGCCAGCTTCTGGAACTGACCGACCTCCCCATTAAACAGATCGCCGCCGACGTCGGCTTCGAAAGCCCCTTCTACTTTTCACTGCGATTCACCCACTACCACGGCAAAAGCCCTCGCCGCTACCGCGCGGATATCACGCGCCAAACCGTCGCTTAACCAATCACAAATCGCCGTCATCCTCCTCCGCTTCCCACGATGTCGGCCTGCGGCTGGGTCATCCGCATTGCGTCCAGCGCCTTGGTTAGTTCCGCGTCGCCGAGCAGTTTCTTCTCTGTCGCAATCTGCCGTATCGTTTTTCCGCTGCTGAAGCTTTCCTTGGCGATATCGGCCGCCTTGTCGTACCCGATCAGGGGCGCCAGGGTCGTGCACATCGCCAGCGATTGCTCCACCAATTCCTGGCAGCGCTTGGCGTTTGCTTCAAACCCATCCACGCATCGGTCGGCAAATACGGTCGCCGCTTTCGCCAACAATTCGATGGATTGCAAAAGATTGAACGCCATCACCGGCATCATGACGTTGAGCTCAAAATTGCTCCCCAGCGCCGCCGCCCAGGTCACCGTCGCATCCGCGCCGATCGCCTGAGCCGCCGCCTGAAGAAGCATCTCGCTCATCACCGGATTGACCTTCCCCGGCATGATGCTGCTGCCCGGCTGCGTCGCCGGAATCGAAATCTCCCCGATCCCGCACCGCGGCCCGCTGGCCAGCCAGCGAATATCGTTGGCGATCTTCGTCAGACTCACCGCGATCGTCTTGATGATCCCGCTGACCTCGACGATCCCATCCTTGGCAGCCTGGCTCTCAAAATGGTTGCTCGCTTCAATGAAATCCATTCCCGTCTTTTGCGCGATCACCGCGATCGCCTTGGCGGCAAATTGCGGATGCGAATTGATCCCCGTGCCGACCGCCGTGCCACCCAGCGGTAGTTCCCGCAGCGCATGCGTCGCCCGCAGGCAGCGGACGGTGCCCAGCTTGGCCTGCTGCGCATAACCGCCGATCTCCTGCCCCAGCCGGATCGGCGTCGCATCCTGAAGATGCGTGCGCCCGATCTTCACGATCGAATCAAACCGGTCCGCCTTGCGCCGCAGCGCCGCCGCCAGATGGTCCAGGCTCG
>CAZCKE010000316.1:2474-5259 GCA_964499005.1 uncultured Tepidisphaeraceae bacterium | reverse complement strand
GCCCCATCCAAAGCGATCTCTCCCGGATGCCATCGGGGGCCTTCATCGCCAACGGGGCGGGCACGAACCAGGCCCATCGAATCGCACTGTTTTCCCTCGGCATCCAATAGGAGCACGCGACATCCCGGCCATGGGTGCAGACCCCGGATTTGCGATGCGATCTGATCGGCCTGGCGCGCCCAGTCGATTTTTGATATTTCCCGATTCAATTTTGGCGCCTGCGTCGCTTTGGAATCGTCCTGGGGTGTTTCGACGGCTCGCCCAGCCGCCAGATCGTCCAAAACCCCCTCGATCAATGGAGCACCATCGACCGCCAGTCGATTATGAAGCTCGCCGGCCGTTTCCAATTCGCCGATCTGTACCATCGATTGCCCGAGAATTGCCCCGGCATCCATTTTGGGCGCCAATCGAATGACCGAATTGCCGGTCTGCTTATCCCCCCGCAAAATCGCCCAATTAATAGGGGCCGCGCCGCGAAGAGCCGGCAATCGTGAAGCATGCAGGTTGATGCTGCCAAACCTCGGAAGATTCGCCGCGGTCGGAGAGATTTTCTGCCCAAAAGCGATGACGATCATCACGTCGGCATCCGGCAGCGCGTGGTCGTTCAGATTGTTCGTTCGAACCAGTTCCAGCCCCTTTTCCAGGGCAAATTGAGCGATGGGAGTAGGCGTAAGCTTGCGCCCCCGGCCCGCCGGGCGGTCCGGTTGAGAGTAAACCGCCACAATCTCATGCCCTTGATCGATAAGAGCACTGATGGTGGGAACGCCAAACTCTCCACTGCCTGTGAAGATGATTCGCATAGTTCAACGATCCGATGCTATGGCTTTTTTTTCGGTTCCGGATGCTCGGCGGTGTATTTGTCTTCGAGTTCTTTCAGGAGCTTGCGGTATTCCATCCGAGCGGTGGGGCCCATTCGGTCGGTCAGCAGAGTCCCATTGAGATGGTCCAGCTCGTGTTGCCAAATGCGGGGCAGATATCCGCTGTCCGATTGCTCAAAGGCGTTGCCCGACAGGTCCTGAGCCCGCATTCGCAGAGTTTTGGCGCGGGCGACTTCGATATTGACGCCCGGAATACTGAGGCACCCCTCTTCCCCGGATTCTTCCCCATCGGCGTCAAAAAGCTCTGGATTCACGTAGACGCGGTCGTCTTCCGGCTTGCCGGTGGCATTTACGACAAAAAGACGGATATTCTTCCCCACCTGCGGGGCAGCCAATCCCACCCCCTTGGCCTCCCGCATCAGCTCGAACATTCGCTGGGCCAAAGCGGCCAATTCTGCATCGAATATCTCAATGGGCCGGCTTATTTTTTTCAGCCGGGGGTCTGGGTAAACAATGATTTTCAAATCATCGAACATAGAATATCAAAAGGTTTCACAATGCGGCTTGAGAACCGCCGTAAGTTTTTACGACCAAAAGATTAGGTGAATTTGTTGACAGCTTCAACCGAAGTCGGATAAATTGCCGTTGCTGTTCTACGCAGCGAGAAGATGCGACGCTGTTGAATCACTCTCCTGCATTTCTAAGCTGCTTTGTCGCGTTTATTGGATGTCATCGTGGCTGAGCTTCCTGAAGGATACCGCGAAGTTCCACCGGAAGATCGTGCGAAAGCCAAGGTCTTTTTCGACCATGGCCGCACCGTCGCTGGTAATGGTAACTTCGAGTACGGCATTGAAATGTTCCTCCAGGGCTTGGCGCTGGATCCCGACGCTGTCGAGGCACATCAGGAGCTTCGCGACATCGCCATGAAGCGCAAAGCCAGCGGCGGCAAAGCCATGGGTTGGCTCGAAGGCCGCAAGCTCAAGAGCGGCGACGATAAGACCAACATGCTCAATACCGAGAAGCAGTTGGCTTATGAGCCGGGCAATACGGACCACATGCAGACGCTGCTCCAGTCGGCGTATCGCGGGGGTTACTACGATACGGTCATGTGGATAGGCCCGATCTTCATGAAAGCCAACAACGAGGACAAAAGGAAAGATTTTAATAAATTCATCGTTTTGCGCGACATTTATAAGCGGCTTCACAAGTGGCGCAACGCCACCGATGCTTGCCAACTGGCTCTGCAAATGCGGCCACTGGACATGGATCTGGCGACCGAGATGAAAAACCTGGGCGCGATGGAAACCATGGACAGCGCCGGCTACGCCAAGGGCAGCAGCTTCCGCGAGCAGGTGCGCGACATGAACAAGCAGGCGCGCCTCCTGGCGAGTGACAAGGATTTTTCCGATCTCGATTCGCAGCGGCTTCTCATCGCCGAGGCCGAGGATGAATACAAGGCCGAGCCCAACGATCCGGGCAAGGCGCTCAAGCTCGTCGACGCTCTGGAGAAAACAGAACATCTGGAATTCGAGAATCGGGCGATCGAAATTCTGAACCAATGGTTTGATAAAACCAAGCAGTTCCGCTTCCGCCAGCGGATCGGTCTGATTCAGATGAAGCAGATGAGCCGCATGGAGCGCAGCAAGCGCATGGCCCTGGCGGCGGACAAGGAAAACGCCGAGCTGCTCAAGGATTACCGCCAATTCCAGCGCGAGCAATACGAATTTGAACTGGCCGAGTACACGCTGGCGTCGGGAGCCTATCCGACGGAGATGAAGCTCCGGTTCGAAATCGGTAAACGGCTTTTCGTTTTGGGCCGATTCGATGAAGCCATTCCCGTCTTTCAGATGGCCAGAAATGATCCCAAGCTCCGGGTCGATTCCCCTATTTACCTCGGCATACGCTTCTTTGAAGCGGGCTACACCGACGTACCGGGCTTCGTGCCGAGCGGGCCGAGGCCCGTCGCG
>CAZCKE010000316.1:0-2464 GCA_964499005.1 uncultured Tepidisphaeraceae bacterium | reverse complement strand
GGGTCGATTCCTCAATTTACCTCGGAATGAGCTCTTTTGAAGCGGGCTACACCGACGAAGCGGATGATACGCTGGCAAACCTGATCCGGGATTACCAGACGATCAGCGATGCCCGTTCCAAGGAGATGTTTTATTGGCGTGCGCGGGCCCTGGAGAAGAAGGGGATGAAGGCCGAGGCTATAAGCCATTACAGCAAGGTCGCCCAGTGGGAATTCCATTACCGCGACGTGCAGCAGCGCGTTAAGAACTTGAGAGGCGCATAGCTTCTCAGCCCGGCTTCTTTACAATTTCCCGCCAATCAATAGACTTTCTCTCCCTTGCCGTGGCAAGATCAGGATTTAGGCCCTGGCGGCGGCGAATTTAGGAGACGATCCGTGGCCCATTCATTGTCCGCAAAGAAGCGAGTCCGCCAGAACCTCAAGCACCGCGCGAGGAATCGCGCCCGCAAGGAAACCGTCAAGGACCAGGTCAAGGTCTACATGGCCGCCCTGGCCGGCAACGATATGAAGAAGGCGGAGGCCGAGCTGCGCAAGACCGTTTCCCGTCTCGACAAGGTGGCCGCCAAGAATACGATCCACAAAAACACCGCGTCCCGGCGTCGCAGCCGTTTGACGCTGAGATTGAACGCCGCCCGGGCCGCCGCCAGCAAGCCGGCCCCGGCCAAGGCGACCAAGGGCGCTTGAGATTGAGCTGAAACGTGAAGACGTGAAACGTGAAGAAATCCTCTTCTCACGTTTCACGTCTTCACGTTTCACGTCTTCACGTTTCATGACCGAGCGAAATCGCCTCGGATAGGAATGGCCCATGTCAGATATCAATGTCATGGAACATATCGTCTCGCTCTGCAAGCGCCGCGGCTTCGTCTATCCCGCCAGCGAAATTTACGGCGGCATCAACGGCTTCTGGGATTACGGGCCGCTGGGGGTCCTGCTCAAGAACAACATCCGCGATTGGTGGTGGCGGAACATGGTCGAGTGCCCGCCGCTGGGGCCGGATGGGCATCCGATTGAAATGCTGGGGCTGGATTCGGCGATTATTCAGAATCCCAAAACATGGGTGGCGTCGGGGCATGCGGGGGGGTTTACCGATCCCATGGTAGATGATCGCGAGACCAAGCGACGATATCGTGCGGATCATCTCTGGGTGCTTTGCCACATTCCGCATTTGGACGGTGATTTGTATGCATATGTTGAAGGCGACCAAGAAGAGGAAGTAAAGGCAGCGAGGCGGCTTGCTAAGCGAGCTAAATTCGAGCTAAAACAAGATGCTTCATCCGAGATTCACAAGCAGCAATTGACAAAGCTTCCTCTAGAAGACTATCGACGCGTTTTCGGCCCCGATGCGAAAGAAAAAGGCACGCTTACTGAGCCGCGTCAATTCAATCTGATGCTCACGACCGAAATCGGCGCCGTCGATCCGATCAAAGCCTATCTCCGTCCTGAAACTGCCCAAGGCATCTTCCTCAACTTCAAAAACTTCCTCGACACGACACGCGTCAAGGTTCCGTTCGGAGTCGCCCAGATCGGGAAATCGTTCCGTAACGAGGTCACGCCGCGCAATTTCATCTTCCGCTCCCGCGAATTCGAGCAAATGGAGATGGAATGGTTCTGCCACCCGGATGAGGCCCTCAAGTGGTACGAATTCTGGAAAGACCAGCGGATGAAATGGTGGCGGTCGCTGGGAGTGGCCGAGTCCAACCTCCGCTTCCGCGATCACGAGAAGGATGAGCTGAGCCATTATTCGAAGATGACGGTGGATATTGAGTACAAGTATCCGTTCACGGCGCCGGATTTTGGGGAACTCGAGGGGATTGCCCATCGTGGCGAATTTGATCTTACCCAGCATGCCAAGCATTCCGGCCAGCGGCTCGACTATTTCGACCAAGAACTCCAGCTCAAGCTGAAAGAGCAGGGGGCCAGCCCCGAAGAGGTGAAGGCCAAGAGCCGTTACGTCCCCAACGTGATCGAGCCGGCCAGCGGGCTCACCCGCGCGGTCCTCGTCGTTCTATGCGAATCCTACCGCCGCGAGCCCGGCCGGCAGGGCACCGAGGAACTCCTCTCCTTCAAGCCCAAATTCGCCCCCATCAAACTGGGCATTTTCCCGCTCGTCAACAAAGACGGCATGCCCGAAGTCGCAGAGAAGCTTTATCTCGACCTCCGCAACCATTTCCCCTGCGAATACGACGCCAAACAATCCATCGGCAAGCGCTACGCCCGCATGGACGAAATCGGAACGCCTTTCGCAGTCACCATCGACGGGCAGACCTTGCAGGACCAGACCGTCACGATCCGGGAGCGCGATAGCATGAAGCAGGAGCGGATTGGGATCGACAAGGTGAAATTCTTCGTCTCTGAAAAGCTCGGCGAGTAAAAAGATTTTTCACCGCAGAGGCGCAGAGATCGCAGAGAAGATAAAATTGAGGTTTTCTCTGTGTCCTCCGCGCCTCTGCGGTGAATATGAATTC
>CAZCKE010000315.1:0-5275 GCA_964499005.1 uncultured Tepidisphaeraceae bacterium | reverse complement strand
CCGGCAACCGGGATCACGGCAAGCTCGGCGTTGGGAAGGCGATTCAAGGTCTCAACGGCGTGCTCAAGACGCACAAAATCGTGATCCCCCAGGGCGATGAGAAGCGGCGCTTGGATGGAAGCCAACTCCTGGCTGGAAAATCCTCCCCATTGAATGCCACAAACCTTGCCCCAAAACTGAGGCCAGTAATCCGGATCAGGAGCCACTTTCCTGAAGTGTTCTTTCTGAAACTCAAAGCACCTGGAGTCAGGGGTCGGCGCGACGATCGTGCGCAGCATTTCCATGTTGAGGGCATCCTGCGGAGGGCCAAATTTTGCTCCGTAGGTCGCGACGCGGCCGACAAGCTCGGGGTGGTGAACAGCGATCAGGGTCGCGATGACGCCGCCGTAGCTTTCGCCGAACAAGTCCGCCTTGGAGATTCCCAGATATTTGAGCAGGCCGACCACGTCCTTGGCGCTTTGCTCCAATGTGATCGGCCGCTCCGGGATATCCGCCGTGCGGCCATGCCCCTGGAGATCGACCGTAATGACCCGGTGGCTTTGAACCAGCGTTGGAAATGACTTCAACCCCGCGTGTCCGAAGACGGGAGGAATATAAACCAGCGTCTCGCCGGCTCCCTCGATTTCGTAATACATCTTCAGGCCGTTGACCGGCGCGTACCCGCGGGTTTCGGTTGTTTTGCCGTTGAGCGAGTTCATAAATTATTTCTTCCCGCGTGAGCCCTTTGCAAATTGCTCGGGGAAAATGTTTAAAAAGTAATTCCAGCCTTTCTCATGCCCTCTTCCACGTTCAGTGTCGGGAATATCGTGGTGCACGAGAGTCATGAGCGTATCTTCTCCCTGTTTCCTAAAGGATACAGTAACGATCGACTCCTCACCCAGGGTGTTGGGCGACACCCAGGTATGCTGAATTCGACCTGGCCGCTCCATCTCCATAAATCGCCCGTAATGAGGAGTGCCCTTGAGGCTGCAGTAAAAGAATCCGTCCACTTCCGGATTCAAGAGCAGCTTGTCAGCCAAATTCCACGGATTGCCGGGAATCTTTGGATTCAGCCATCCATCAAATACCTCGCCCGGAGGAGCAGGGATTATTCGTTCAACGTTAAATTCAAGGGATTTCTTAGAGTTCTTCATCACTTCTTCTCCTTGTTCTTTTTGTCCTTAAAATATTGCTCAAATTGATCAAGGCGTTCGTTCCAGAACCGCTCGTACTCATGCACCCATCCGGCTACCTCCCGAAGCGGTTCACCCCGAAATGAAATGAGGACTTCGCGACCCTGCTTCCTGCGTTCAATGAGTCCCGCTCTTTCGAGCAGCTTCAGGTGTTTCGTCACCGCGTTTAAAGCAGTGTTGAACGGCTTTGCGATATCCAGGAATCGAGCAGGCCCGTTTGCAAGCCGCCCAATAATTGCACGCCGCGTCGGGTGAGAAATGGCGGTCAGTACATCCGTCAATTGATCCATCCATATATTACACCAAATGGTGTAATGTTTTGCAAGCTATTTTTTCTTTTTGGCTTCCTGTTGTAGCTCAGCGGCTTGGCAGGCGCTTATATGCGTTCCTCGACGCGGAGCTCAGCACGGGTTGGGAATGTCGCGGCGGTATGCCTGGGGCTCGGTCAGTTCAAACGATAAGTCGCATTTTCCCCAGAGGGCCAGCAGGAGTTGGGCGTACAATCCATTGCCGGAGGATTCGCATGAATCGTTTATTGTCTGTTTTGACCATCGTGACAGGTATCTTTGGAGGGGTGCATATGGCAATGGGTGACAGCTCGGCAAGCGGCGCGGGCTCCCCCGGCGCGGAGGCTTTGGCAGCCAGCGCCAATCGATTCGGGCTGGACCTGTATGCCCAGTTGCGCGGGGGCCCGGGAAATCTCTTTTTTTCGCCGTATAGCATCCAGACCGCGCTGATGATGACCTACACGGGCGCTGCCGGCGACACTTCCGCCGAGATGGCGTCGGCGCTGCATTTGACGCTTCGGGACGACGCGCTCGATTCCGCGGCAGGCGAACTGATTTCACGATTTCAGTCGGATAAAAGCGATCGGCCGTATCAGTTTCGCGTCGCCAACGCATTGTGGGGAGGGCAAGGGGTGGTCTGGACGCCGGTGTTTTTGAATCGGCTTGAACGAAATTACCGGGCCGGCCTTGTGTCGCTGGACTTTGCACAAAGCGAGGCCGCGAGAAAGACCATTAATGATTGGGTGGCGCGGCAGACGGCGGACAAAATTCAGAATCTGATTCCCTCTGGCGCCGTCAATGCGGGCACCCGGCTGGTCCTGACCAATGCGGTTTATTTCAAGGGGGACTGGCAATCCCCGTTTGCCTCCGACGTGACCGCCAATGGAGAATTTCACCTTCGTTCCAAGGACCCGGCCATCACCGTGCCGATGATGCATCAAACCGCGAGTTTTCAATACATGGAAAACGATCAGTTCCAAGGGCTCCAGATGCCGTACAAGGGAGATGATCTGGCCATGCTGATTCTGCTGCCCAAGTCCGTTGACGGAATCGGCGGGCTGGAATCAACGCTGGACTCGAAACTGATGGACCAAACCGTCGCGGCGCTTCATAGTGCAAGGGTGCAGATAGCGATGCCCAAGTTCAAGATGTCGCAGGAATTTTCTTTGGGCAAGATTTTGGGCGGGCTGGGAATCACCAAGGCGCTGGACCCGCACCAGGCGGATTTTTCGGGCATGGACGGAATGCGGGATTTATATCTCTCCGAGGTGGTTCACAAGTCGTTCGTGGCCGTGGACGAAAAGGGAACGGAAGCCGCCGCCGCCACGGGGATTGTGATGAGGGCGACGGCGATGCCCGCCGCGCCGCCGTTGGTGTTCACGGCCGATCATCCGTTCATCGTCATGATTCGCGACACACACACCGGGGTGATCCTCTTTCTTGGGCGGGTGGATGATCCGTCAAAAGGTGGATAATCGAAGAAGCGCGGTCCGCACCTAGAGCATGTCTAATGACCGGCCAGCGTCTGATACAAAACCGCAGCCGTTCGCGCTCCCGCTCGAAGATTCTCAAGATCAAATTTCTCATTGGGCCCATGCGGACCATCATCCGGCAATCCAAATCCGATCAGCAACGCATCGATCCCCAGCACGCTTTTCAACAGATTCACCACCGGAATCGTCAGCCCCTCGCGGGTAAACACCGGCGGCGAGCCAACGCCTCGCGCGACAGCATTGGCAGCGGCCGAAACCCACCGGCCCTGGCGATCCACCAACACGGCGGGCGCCGCCGCAAAGCGTGAGATCGTCGCCGCCAATCCCGACGGACATCGATCGTGAACAAACTTCTCGAACGCCTCGTGAATGCGCAGAGGCTCCTGTCCCGGGACCAGCCGGAATGAAATTTTCGCCGTCGCGGAGGCCGGAATGATCGTCTTGGCCCCAGGCCCCTGATATCCAGAGGCCAACCCACAGACGTCACACGTGGGCCGCGCCCATTTCCGTTCGAGGGTCGTGAATCCAGCTTCGCCCGCCAATGTCTCTTTGCCGCGGGCCAATCCCAGCCCCTTGGCGTAAGCCTCTTCATCCAACCCCAGTCTCGCCCAGTTCCGTCGCTCACTTTCCGATGGCAATTCGACATGGTCATAAAATCCATTAAGAGTCACGCGCCCCGATTCGTCGTGCAATCCCGCGAGCAATTTCGCCAGCGCCAACGCGGGATTCAGCACCGCCCCGCCGTGAATGCCGCTGTGCAGATCATTCGCGGCCGCGCGGAGCGTGACTTCACTGTAAGCCAACCCGCGCAGGCCCGTCGTGATGGCCGGCACGCCGCGCGCAAAACCGTTGGTGTCACTGATCACCGCGACATCGGCCCGCAACGTCTCGCGCCGCGAGGTCAGAAAATCTGCCAGATGATGGCTATCGACTTCCTCCTCGCCCTCGAAAAGAACGATGAGGTTGATCGGAAGTCCGCCGCCAACTGACTGCCATGCCTTGATCGCCTCGATATGCGCCCAGATCTGTCCTTTGTCGTCCGCCGCTCCGCGAGCGTAGATCGCATCAGTACCTGCAGCGGTCTCTCTCACCGTCGGCTCAAACGGCGGCGTCACCCATGCCTCCAACGGCTCAGGCGGCTGAACGTCGTAGTGGCCGTACAACAAAACGGTGGGCCGATCCGAACGGTGTTCATTTCTGGCCAGCACGATCGGATGGCCGGGCGTCGGCACCACTTCAGCGGTCAAGCCGGTGGTAGAAATCTGTCCTGCCAACCATTGCGCACACGCCTTCACATCCCTTGCACATTCCGGGTCAGCGCTAACGCTCGGAAATCGAAGGAATTCGCTTAACTCCGCGACCGCGGTATCGTGGCGCGATTGAATGCGTTCCAATACCGCGGCCAGCGGTTTGCCCACATCCCCTGCGTTCACGCCGCGACCCCAAAGCGCTTCAACCCTAGAAATTCCACCGGCAATGTCGAGCGCCCATCCAGTGCCAGTTCCGCCAGCACCTGGCCGATTCCGCTGGCACACTTGAATCCATGTCCGCTGAACCCGCACGCGACGATCACGTTGGAATGCCTCGGATGCCGGTCGATGATAAATTGGTGGTCCGGGCTGTTGGTGTACATGCAAACGCGCAGCGACAAGAGCGGCCCATCCGCGGCGGGAATAAAATCCCGCAGAACGCCGCGGACCGCCTGTTCATCCGATTCATGAACGTTTCGGTCCAGCGTCTCCACGTCCGTCGGCTCCGACCGCTTGTGGTAGGCCAATTTGAATCCCGGATTGTCCGGCAACATGGGAAACCCATAGTGATTCGACCCGTCCCGATGCTCCAAAATCCAAACCGGGAATTTCCCCAGCGCAAACAAATCCGGCGACCTGGGCCAGACCCACACGAGCGGCTGGCGCGTCACCGTCAGGGGAACTCCCAAATCGCGCACCAGTTTGTCCGTCCACGCTCCGCCGCAAAAAATCGCCGTCGCCGCGCTGTAGGTTGCCTTGGTCGTGCGGATGATCACCCCCCCGCTGGACGATTCCCACGAAACAATCGGCTCCTGCCCATGCAGTTCCGCCCCGCGCCGCATTGCCAGCTCGGCATATCCAGCCACCGCCCGCTCCGGCAGCGGGAGTCAGCGTGGGGCTGCATGGAGGACTAAAACAGAGCGCAGCGATTGCGGCGTCGACAGCGATGTTTCCGGTCTGGGTCCCTGTGGGGTTCGATGTCGTCACCGTGACGTTGGTGCCGCCAGCAAGCGCAGAGGTGATGGCGGTGACGTTGAGGGTGGAGCTGTCGGCTGTTGATGTACAGACAACGG
>CAZCKE010000314.1:922-5304 GCA_964499005.1 uncultured Tepidisphaeraceae bacterium | reverse complement strand
TTTGGGATGCGCAAGCATGCGCTGAAACAAATCTAAAGGCAAAAGGACTGTTCCTCGCAAAAGACCAATCAAGCCCCAAGACTCCACGACGCTGGCTACGGCATTTAGCTTCCCAGAGTCAATAAAGTCAAAGTAAATGTTTATCTTGCGACGTGGGCGAAAAAAGCCGCTGAGTCTGGAAATCTGAGTTTGAGCGAGATCTCTTCGGCCTTCGAATAAAGCCGATAGTGTAACAGGAATAGGGAAAAATCTCGAAGCATTATCAAAATCCCAAACCCTGCAAGTATCATCGAAGATTTTAGTCGGCGTTCTCATGGATTTGGTTTATTCGATACGTAGCGCAAAACCCGCGATTGCCGGCGTAATGAAAATTTTATGCCGCAATCGCTTTACTTTGTTCAAAACATGTCAATCTAAATCGGCATAGTTGAGTAAAGAGGGAGAATAAAGACAGATATCATATGTATTGCCTTCGTGCATACTCGTGCAGTTTCGGATTGACATTAACGGTGCTCTGAAAGGTATTAGCTTCCGAAAAATTGCGATCCGAATACTCTTACAGCAAATCGATCCCATCACAAAGCCTTACTCGCGCGCATCACAACATCCCCGAAATAGTTCTTACATGCCCCTACTCGTTTGTTTCCGCTTCTTCTCCAAAACATTTTTTATTTCTAAAACCTTCAAACCCCTTCCTACCCTCAAAAGAATCAAACCCACTGACCTCCGCGCGCACCTCCTCTACATAAGGGGCTCCGGGGTGAAAGTTTTTCCACGATTTCTCTAACCCCTCGTCCCCCAAGCCCTTCCGCGCGAAAAACTTTGCAATCTAATTTCGTTTGGCGCGCGGGTTCTGTCCCAAATTTGTTCCAGGCCCAAAAATCTCCGCTTCAACCCTCTCCCAGATCGAGACTTGCGCGTTGGAATGGTCCCGTTTTCCTTGCGCACGCATTGTGCGCCGATCTGATGCAAGTGGCCAAGACCAAAGGACTAATGACAAATAGAACGTCCATGCAATTGCGCGCAATCGGAAATCCACTCGCGGTGCGGTTAACTCCAAGATTGACGAGCATCACAGGGAAAGAATCTAATGCCCTGTCGGAGATTCGGAATGCCATTTGTCCCGGTAAATGAGTTGGAGAAACTGCTCGTGGCGGCAGCCACGGATGCGGCGGCGCGGCCCGCGTTTTATCGCGCGATGCTGGAGCAGCAGTTGTTCATCATCCGGGAGGATAAAACTCCCCACAAACGGGAACACTTCGTGGCGCAGAAGGGGATGACGATTCAGATTCGAGCGGTGGAGGCGCAGGGTCAGCCGCATACGGCGATCTTTTCTTCGCCGGAACGGATCTCGGCCGTGGTCTCGGAGAAAGTGGGGTTCATGGGGATCAAAGGGCGCGATCTGCTGGAGATCGTGCGGGGGAATCGGCTCATCATGAATCCGGGCTCGGAATACGGGAAAGTGTTCACGGAGCAGGAAGTGGAGTCACTGCTGGATGGGTCGATCTTTCAGCCGTCCAGGAAAGTGGATGCGGGTGGGAAGCAGATTTTGCTGGGGCAGCCGAAGAATTATCCGAGTCATATCACCGAGCCGCTAGGGAGATTGTTTGCGAAGCTGCCGGAGGTGAAGGCGGCCTATTTGGCGCATGCCATGCTTCAACAAGAGGGGGAGAGGCCGCATACGCTGATCGGCGTAGAAGCGGCGGGGGATTGGAACAGGGTGAGAGAAGAGACGGGAGTCGTGCTGAATTCGTCGATCAAGCCCGGTGAGATTGTGGACTTGGTGCCGGTGGAACGCGGGAAGGGGGATACGATCGGGACGTATTTGCTGGAGAAGACCAAGCCGTTTTATGTGCGGGGGAAATGAAGGTTTTTAGGTCGCGGCATGATTTTGCCCCTCACCCTGACTCTCTTCGGAGCGCCAGGGAGAGCGGATGAGACGCGGTGGGATATCAAGGGCGTTGCGCTTAAGATTGGAACATCGGCGAGGCGAATACACGAAAGGATAAGATTTTGATGATGAAAAGGTTGATCGCGGCGATGATTTTGGGGCTGAGCCTGACGGCGCGGGCGGCGGTGGTGATTGGGGCGGGGGATGAGCGGTTTGTTTATGAAGGGAGGTTTGATCTTTCGGACGCCAATCGGCCTGTGGTGGTCTGGCAGGCGAGCGAGATCAGTCTGGATTTTGAGGGGGATTCGATTGGCCTTGATTTCGATCAGGCGAAGGGTCGCCTGTTTTTTAATGTGGGGGTGGATGATTCAAATCGGGCGATCGAGGTGAAATCGGGAGAGGGAAAGCAGACGGTCGGCGTTACGGGGCTGGGGACGGGGAGGCATCATCTGGTGTTGTTCAAGCGGACGGAAGCCAGCGCGGGATCGGTGCGGTTTGATGGAGTGGAGTTGGGGGATGGGATGGGGGCTTGGAAGCCGCAGGGGCCGGCGTACAAACTGAAGATGCAGTTCATCGGGGATTCGATCACGGTGGGGGCGTGCAACGAGGATGGGGCGGCGGATCAGTGGGAGAATTTAAGCACTCACAATGCGGCGTTGAGCTATGCGACGCTGACGGCGCAGGCGTTTGACGCGGATTATCGCAATATCGCGGTGAGCGGGATGGGGGTCGTCGGCGGGTGGGTCAAGATTCATGTGGATCAGATGTGGGACCGGGTCTATCCGGATGCGAACTCGGCGAAAGCGGACTTGACGGGGTGGAAGCCGGATGTCGTGCTCGTGAATCTGGGAGAGAATGACGATTCGTACCCGCGAGCCCATAAGCAGCCGTTTCCGGCGACATGGACGGATGGGTATGTGGCATTGATCGACGGGGTACGGGCGGCTTATCCGGATGCGCATATCGTGCTGCTGCGCGGCGGGATGTGGGGCGGGTCGCAGAGCAAGGAACTGAAGGCCGCGTGGGACGCGGCGGTCCAAAGGCTGGAAGCGAAGGATCAAAAGATCAGCCATTTCGCGTTTACGCACTGGACGGGGCATCATCCGCGCGTGGCGGATGACCGGGCGATGGCGGATGAGCTAATTGGGTTTTTGAAGGCGGAAGATTTTATGGCGGCCTATAAATAATGATCGTTCGCGTGGAGCGAGCGGTATGTTGAGAAATTGTTTTTAATTCAAAGGGAGAGCGACATGGCAAATCCGTTGCAGATGTTGAATCTGAGCATCAAGGGGTTTCAGCATATTGAAGAGGTGCCGGTGGAGGCATCGCCGGAGAGGGTTTGGAAGGCGATTACTTCGCCCGAGGAGTGGTTTGGGTTTGATCCGGATAAGAATAAATGGCCCAAGAGTTCACTGAAAGCCAAGCCAGGGGAGCAATTTGCGGCGAAGGGCGCGAACGGGACCATGATGCTGCATGGAACGGTCACTTATGTTGAGCCAGGGAAATTGCTAAGGATTTCGGGGTCTTTTGGGCTGACGCATCTGCCGGTAAACAGCACGTTCATTTTTGAGCTTCAGCCGCAGGAGGATGGGACCAAGACGCTGCTGCGGTTGGGGAGGAGGACGTTTGGGTTTATTGACGACAGCGTGGAGGAACGGATGAAGGGGGGATGGCAGCGATTGCTGGGGCAGATCAAGGCGGCAGCGGAGGCATCCAAGGGGAAAGGTAAGAAAAAGAAAGGCTAAACGGGTTGCGGGACGCCGGGGAGCTGGAGATTGAAATCACGGAGCAGGTGTCGGGATTCGATGCTCCAATTGGAGGTGTCGATGGCTTGGCGAAGCTCGGCGAGGATTCGCGCGAGTCGGCGGCGGTCCAGTTGTTTGGTGCAGCGGAAGTCAGCCAGGCCCATGCCCCAGTCGGGGAAGAGGCGGCTGTTGACGGGTTTGCAGAGGAGCTGCTGGACGTCGCTGTGGCGCGAGTCGCGGGCAATGCGCTCAAAGAGCCGGGTGATCTCGAGCATCGGGCCTTCGAGTAGCTGCATGAGATTGCGGCCCCGGCAGAGCAGGACGCCGGTGATGCCAAGTTTTGCGTTGTTGGCGGCGCTTTGGGCGACGAGGGCGGGAAGATCGTCGGGGGTCAGGGAAGGTTCGCGATTGCTGACGTAGAGCAGGTGAGCGAGGTCCATTATGGATCGTGTCGGATGGATACGAGGCGGACTTAATTCGTTGCAGTCGTTGCGCTTGTTATGCGGTTGCCCCCATCCTGTCTCTCTTCTAGAGAGATAGAAGGAAGAGGCGACGCGCGGGGATTTTATCGGCAATCGGGAGTGCCCCTCACCCTTGCCCTCTCCCTAAGAAGTACGTGGGGAGAGGGAATCAGAGGGCGGGCCACTTCTTGAGAGGAGGGGGTCATTTTTTGATAAAGATTTTGATTTCGCTTTCGCTCATCGTGTCGGTTAGCTTGGGGTTTTCGACGTTGACGTTTTAGTTGT
>CAZCKE010000314.1:0-912 GCA_964499005.1 uncultured Tepidisphaeraceae bacterium | reverse complement strand
GGTACTTCGCGGGCGATTGGGTCGTTGAGGTTGGCGAGATGTACGGTGACGTTGCTTCTGCGATGCTGCTTTGATTTTGGAAATGGGAGGAGTATTTGATTCTGCGTACCGGGGAATTCCTGATGGGTGGGGGGCTTTGGCTAGCAACTGAAGTTGTTAGCCCGGTGGGGAGGAAGGGGATTCGATTGGGATTAGCTGAAGACGAGGATCATGCCGGGTTCCTGGAGCATGGCTTTGAGGGTCTGGAGAAATTCGGCGGCGGTCGCGCCGTCGACGACGCGGTGGTCGGCGCTGAGGGTGAGAGAGAGCATGTTGCGGACGACGACCTGGCCGTTGCGGACGACGGGGCGCTGCTCGGCGGCGCTGATGGCGAGGATGGCGACCTGGGGAGGATTGATGATGGCGCTGAATTCGCGGATGCCGAAGGAGCCCAGGTTGCTGATGGTGAAGGTCGCGCCGGTCATCTCGTCCTGCTTGAGGCGTGCGACGCGGGCGCGGTCGATGAGATCAACGCTGCGCTGGCGGATTTCGCGGAGGCCCATGAGGTGGACGTTGCGGAGGACGGGGACGATGAGGCCATCGGGGACGGCGACGGCGATGCCGAGATTGACGTCGCCATAGCGGGTGACCTCGGAGCCGTTGAAGGTGGCGTTAAGAGCGGGGTGACGGAGCAGTGCGGTGGAGATCGCCTTGGCGAGAAAATCGGCGAGGCTGAGGCGGATTTTCTCGGGTTCGAGCATCTCGTTGAGGCGAGTGCGAATCTGCATTAACTCGTCGATCTCGGCGTCGATGGTCTCGTGGAAATGAGGGATCGTCTGCTTGGAGGCGACGAGATTCTTGGCGATGGCCAGGCGCATCTTTGAGAGGGGGATGACCTGTTTTTCGCCGGAGCCGGGCCGCGACGAGGGGAGA
>CAZCKE010000313.1:0-5305 GCA_964499005.1 uncultured Tepidisphaeraceae bacterium | reverse complement strand
GAATGTACCTAACTCCTTTCAATCGCGCTAGACTAAAATGCAACCCGCTCTAGAACGGGAAAATTTTATTTTGGGCGGAGCGCGAGTGATGGGAATTGACAGTGGGATGAGGAACTAGAGGGGGAAATGGTGAAACGCCGCCGACATTGATCCGTGAAAGCACACAGGGGGAAAACAACCTTACTCGTCATCCTTAAACAAATCGATTTTATCGTTCGTCAGTGGAAAATTATCGAGCGTCAGAATGTTGCCGCTGATCGAAAAAGTCTCCGTACCGTTCAAAACGCCGTCTTTTGATTTGGCGTTCACCGTCAATTGATCTCCATTGACCGACCATGTGCCGCTGTACCCCTCCCTGTCAATCGTCCCACCCATCGTCCCGTTAGCATTGAAATAGAGCATCACATCAAAGTAACCTTCGAGGAAGGCCCCATGCCCTGGATGGTGGCCCTTCCAAATGCCAACAACGCTCTTCTTTCCACACCCCAAAGGAACGAACACAAGGGTCATGAGAATCGCCGCGCGAAGGGACCAGTTCATCATGAAATCTCCCGGGTCGAGTTGGCAACCTCATTTAGTATACGATGGTTAGCGCTTGATCAAGGAGCGTCGAAGTTAAACGAGGACTCAGGATTTTTATGCCGAGCATCGCGACAAAATCGAAAAACCAGATTCCGTTCGCGTGGTAATGCCGCGATTTTACTGTCGTGTCAACGTGATCGGATTGCCCGACATCTGAAACGATTGGATCGTCAGTTCGTCCCCGTCCAGCGTGAATGCCTCGGTGTCGTCCAATTCACCGCCGCCTGATTTGGCATCGATGCGGAGTTGATTGCCGTTGATCGTCCACGTCCCGGTGTAATTGTCGTTGTTGAAGGTCTCGGTCATCGTGCCATCGGCTTTGAAAACGAACGTAACCTCGGCGCTGCCGGCCATATTGCCCATTTTGATAAAGGAGTTTCCCTTCCATGTGCCGACGAGGGTTGCCGGTTTCTTTTTACATCCGATGGGAATCACAGATATCGCCAGTAAGACCACCGAGAAGAGTGTGCATCGCCGCATCAAGTGTCCCGGACTGAGGTGATGAATTTATTCTGGATAATAATTGTTAACCTTCGATGAAGAAGCGACCTCGAATTAACTCCGGAAAAAATGATTACCACGGCCCGGTGCATCCAGCCCCTGCCCGAGCCGTGGCAAAATGAACTATCTTCACAATTTCTCTGTCATCCAAAATGATGCCTCATGCAGCGCCCGGATTCGCCTGGCTGGCGTCTATATCCGGCGGCGGCGTGGGCGGAGCCGGTTGCCGCCGCAGGCTGATTGCCGCTCCAACGCCGAGGAATCCAAATGCCCCGAGGATCGCCGTAATTCCCCAGTCCTCCGTCGTCTTTGGCGAGAGCCGCCAGGTTGTCCGCAGAGTCCAATCCCAACCGCGCGAGAAGAAATTTACGATTTGCTGTGTCGAAGGTCCAAACATCCATGCCAGCGCCACGATCAGCCCGCCTGTGATGAAATATCGCGCATAAGGCCATGCAAAGCAGAAGACGTATGTGAGATACGCCGCCACAACCACCAATTTGGTCGGCGTCATCCAAAGCGTCGCCGGTTTCCCAAGCCCAAAGCAAAGCGGCCCGGGATCGTTCAAGGAAACCAGTAGTGCCGCCAGAGGCAGCATGAAACTAAGCGTGGCCAACTCTCTCCGCGAGGCGAACATCGTCGGCGATGCCAAGCGCATGACAAACGCCAATCCCAGCAGCGCCGGCCCCAGGTCTGCTCCAAAGAATGTCACGCCGTAGACGTAATGCAGAATCCCCACGTGCGACACCACCGACAGCCACGGCAGCGTCATGTACAGCATCGCAGTTTTCCGCGCCCATGATTCCCGCAAAGCCGCTCGATGCCGGGAGATCGCAAAGCTCAATGGAATCACCAGGCCGACCGCCCACCACGCGCCGTAGAACGCCCGCGCCGAAAGCCATCCATGGTCGTTCCAACGCAAGATCATTGGAATGGCAAAAAGTGCCGCGATTTGTAGCGCAATCGCTCCAAATCGTCCATCCAAAGATTTGTGTCCCAGCGCCCGCGCGACGACCGCCAATTTGATCAGTGCCAGAATGAACAAAACGATGTCGATCGGAATTCCCACGGAAAGATCGCGCGTCACGATTTCCGCGTTGAGGAACGAAATATCCACCAGGAAAAACGCTTCGAGCACCAGCAGCATCACCCCATCGCGAATCAAATTTCGGCGGACCAGGCAAACCGCCAGGGCGATCAACGCGGCTTCATAAATGTTGAGCGTCGCGATCAGCGCCAGCAAACGCCCCAGCGCAATGCTGGTCCAGGAGAGCGAATTGGTCATCGCCAGGCACCCCGCCAGCATGCACGCCGCACTGATAATATAAAATGGATTGTTTTGCTGAATTCGACTGAGCAACCGGGAAAAGCGATTCACGGAAAAGGCAGGCAAACTACCGGGAACGGCAGGAATATTTTCAGACATGGCAGACCTCCGCACAGGCCCGCGAAGTCGCTTACCCAGCGATGGCGGGCAGAATGTAGTTCGACGCGCACGGCGGCTCTCCACTCTCCCGAAATATTTAGCTGGTCATAAATCCCTCCCTTCCCCCAAACAGGGCGACTCGCAGACCTTTCTTGAACAAATCACCCCTGTGTGACGTGAAGCGGACCGGATGGGAAGATGAACCAGAAAGCCCAAGGGCAATCCGCATACCCTAATGACTCGCCTGCCTGAGCGAAGTCTCAGGAAAACCGGGCGGATTTTCGTTCATATTTTCACAATCTCGTTAACCGCACATGAACCGTGAGCCCACTCGCCCCAATGGATTGGGTCTAGACGTGACGCCGAGATGTCCAGGATTTTATCCCGGGTTTTTTACGCGCCAGCGATTTGCGGCTGCTGCGCCCGTTGCCGCAGGACGTCCATCTTTTCCCGGACTTCCTGGGCGATTCGGGTGTTGGGAAATTCGCTCATGATCTCATCGCCTAGCTGAATCGCCAGCGCCCAGTTGCGCTCTTGGACCGCCAGGGCAAAGCCCGTGCGTAAGGCATCCCGCTTTTCCTTGAACACATTGCGAGCGATCTCCTGCATCGAAACCGCCTCGGCCGGCGTGAGGTATAGATCCAGCTTCTTGAGAATCTCAATGCTCCCATCCACATCATGGCGATTGACTGCTTCCTGCCAACTGTCGCGAAGTTGCTTTTTGTGCTTTTGCCGACGGTTCTCGATCTCTTGCGGAAGTCGAGCGATTTGGGCATCGTTGGGATATTCGCTCATGAGCCTCTGCGCTTCTTGCACGGCCTGCCCCCAGGATTCGGCCTGAACGAAACGATCGATCGGAGCCAAAAGCTCCAGCAGGCGCTGGCGGTAGACGTCATCCTGTTTGGAGTTAATTTCCACACGCCATTGATCCGCTTCCTGCTTGTATCCGAACTGCGCCTCGATCTCATTGGCCAACACTAGCGCGGCTTCCCAATCGCTCCTGGCGATTTCCTCGCGGATCGCTCGGCGAACTGCTTCCCGATCCTTTTCACGGAAGGCGACCTGCTTGGCCCGGTCGCTGATGAGTTGCTGCTCGCTCATCATGTTCACTTCCAGCGAGAGGCTCTGGAGCCGCTCGGCCAGAAGGGCCATCAGTTCTTTTTGATGATTGGTCTCCGCCCGATGCGATTCGATCAGTTGAAGTACGGTCGGCAGAGCGACGAGGATGACAACCAGTCCGATCAGCGATGCCGCCAGCATGGCGGCGCCGGCCAAGTGCATGGCAGATGTGCCATTGGCGCGATGGAGCAGAACGATGCCGGTCACGAAGATGACGACCAGCGCAACCGAAGCCGCTCCAAACATCCGCGCGACCCACGATGCGGCCGATTTATCCACACCTACCTCAAGAAATTGTGGTGCTTCCTTAGCCGATTTGCGACGCCTTGATGCGTCTTGCCCAGCCCTCCATCAACTAGAGTATCGAGCAGGTGCAGCGCAAGTCAATAATTGATTTGAGTCCCTATTACGCCTTGCCCTGCGGCGGCGCCTGGACAGGCTTGGCTTTCTCGTTGGGATCGGGCAGGGGGGTGGCCGGGGTCGTCCCCTGGCCGCTGCCCAGCCGCCGTTTCAGATCAGAAATGAGCATTGATCGTTCCGAGCTGATGATGCTCAGCATCGCCCACGCACACAGGATCCCGCTGAGAACGAGGAAGTAATTCATAACGCTCGGGCGCGACTCCTCCAAAGGATCGGCCAAAACAGATCGCCAGGTTTATTCAAAGCGTATCGTGGCGGTAGAAACGCATGAGAGTTATGGACCGGGTCAGAGACGAGTCCGGTTCACGACCTGTTTAACAGTCACCTCAGGCCGCAACCCGATTGAGGAATTTCAATTGGGATAAGCCGATTGCAAGGATTTTCTGGATTAAAGCATCAACCAGAGTGACCCTTTTCCCGCAATGTTGGGCAATCCAGTGCTGAAGAAACAGAAGGTCCTTGACGATGCCGTCGATGATCTGATCGGCCGGTACCTTGATGTGATTCGAGAAGGGGGCCGGCGGGTGGGCTTGCGAAACAGATGGCCCGCCAACCTGGAAGGCCCGATGCATCGAACTTGGTCAAAGCGAAATCGCGAGCGGCATTTGGTGGCGAAGCAGCCGTTGAAGAATTATTGCGAAATGGATTTTTTTTGGCGCTGATCTGTTAGTTGGTTTTGCTTAACTTGGGAGTTGTATGGCACGAGTCGTTGTCGTCGATCCATACGCTGATTTCCGCGAGCCGTTGGCTTACGAGCTGCGGCGCCTCGGCCATACCGTCGAATGCGCCTCGGACAGCCGGAGCGCGCTGGCCTGCATCATTGATAATACCCCCGACGCGGTGATTCTCGATCCCAGCATTTCCGCATTGGATAGGAATAAGCTGATCGACACCCTCGGCTCATATATCCGCTTGCATTCATTACCGATTATTGTGCTCACCTCGGAGCCCCATGCCGAGATAAGTGAATCCGCGAAGCATTTGAGGATCATAGCCGTGCTGGAAAAGGGGATCGCAAGCTCGGATGATGTTGCCAGGGCGATTGATGAAGGGGTCTCACAGATGGGCCGATTCTGGCCAATGGCCGCCGAAAAATGGCGGCAGAACGATATTTCACCGTTGTAAAATCATGTTCCCCTTACAGGGATTGTAGACGCATGCCCGGCAGCCATAGACGCCCGCGGCGATAGTCGGATAGCGGCATCGGCCGCCGCCCCTCGGTGCCGATGAGCGTGCCGTAGCGCTTCATCTGCTCCGCGT
>CAZCKE010000312.1:0-5310 GCA_964499005.1 uncultured Tepidisphaeraceae bacterium | reverse complement strand
GATCCAGCACCAGCATCGCGCTGGTGGGAGGTCCGCCGGGCAATTGCACGAGCCATTTCTGCCCGCGCCGCACGTCTTCCTGATAGACGTCCTGATCCTTTTTCAGATACGCATGCTCGCGAGCGAACAGCCGCGATTCGGTAAAGAGATTGGTGGTGAACGGGTCCTTCCCCGCTTCTATGGCCGGAATGATCACTTGGGTCATCCGTTCCCAATGGGCCATGAATTTCGCCGCGACATCCGACTGGGTCAGGTCCGCGCCCGAGGTCGTACGAATCGCCAGAAACACTCCCTCCAGCGATGACTCTAGGGGCGTATCCCCCGGTTGAAGCCCTTCCCGCGCCAGCGCCGCGTATTTGGCAAAAGCGGTCGCGCTGGGCGGCAAGCCGCTGCCTTCCAACAGCCGTTGAACAAACAAGGCCGCGAGCATGTCATCCAGCGTCGGGCGGGTCGTATCGCACGGAATCACGATCCGCTTAATCGGCGTCTGTCCTTGCACGAGCTTGGGCAACCCATTGGCTACGACAAACGCCGCCAGGTCGCGCCGCAGGGCATCCCCGCCGATGGGGCGGAGAAAGATCTCCCCGGCGGGAGCCGTCTCCTCGTTTGCCAGATTCGCTCGAAAGACGATTTCCATAACCCTTATTCCAGTATTGACGGGTGTAGCCTGACTAAAGCCCGCTATCATATCGGCCAAGCGCACCCCAAGCACTTTCGTCAATCATCTTAAGACGGTTGGCCAAAAAGGGGTTGCGGCGCATAACGCGAATTCGATTCAGCAGCAGGTTTTATAATGAAATCCCATACCGAATACCTCACATTTAACCTCCCTGCCCGCATGGCCTTCGAGAGGATCACCCCGCAGGTCCAGCGGATCGTCGCCGCCAGTGGGGTGCAGGAAGGTCTTGTCCTGGTCAACGCTATGCACATCACCGCCAGCGTTTTTATCAATGATGACGAATCGGGCTTGCATGAGGACTATCAGAAATGGCTTGAGAAGCTCGCCCCATTCAATGCATCCCCCCAAGCTTATCGGCACAACCGCACCGGTGAAGACAACGCCGACGCCCATATGAAACGCCAGATCATGGGCCGGGAGGTCGTTGTGGCGATTACCAGGGGCAAGCTCGATTTTGGCCCTTGGGAACAGATTTTCTACGGCGAATTTGATGGTCGCCGATCCAAGCGCGTTCTGGTCAAGGTCATTGGGGAATAGTTCACGCCATCGCGAATTTAAGCCGTTAAACCCGGGGTAATCGTTCCTGCCGTCATCGGCTGGCAATAGCGACCCAGTCGTCTTGACCCGCCTCGCGGCTAAGGTTGCTCTAACGTATCGAAGCTTGCTTTTGCGTCAAAATCTATGGTAAGTCCGGCTCTGGTTAATCCTGGCAATTTGAGCGGGGTTTTGCACAGGTTCGACCCTGCGTAGTTGTGAAAAAACTTGACAGGACATACCCCAACATTACTATAGAATCCGGAGTAACAGGCTTGGGCGCATTACCGTCCGGCCAACTTGCAGTCCGAACAAGGCGGCGGAGGCCTGACTGTCTTAGACCGGTTGCCGGGGTATCCGACCGGATGTCTCCCGTGATCAGCGCCATCAAGCAATAGCGTCATCAAGCAAATAGTGAGCGACACGCCCTTACTAATCTTGATTTGATAAAAATGAAACACCATCGATCGAGGAGTGCGCTTTGAATACCCTTACGAAAGTGTTTGTTATCCTGCTTGTGGTTACCTCCATGCTGACCACTGCGGGTACGGTCGTATTCGTCACCAAGGCCCAGAAGCTTCAGCCGGCCCTGGACGCCATGGCCGCACAGCGCGACGCCGCCGTCGCCAAGGCTTCGACCAATGCCCAGTTAGCAGCCACCGCGCAAGGCCAGTACCAACAGGAAGTGGCCCTGCATCAGAACGACCGCACCAAGGACGCGTTGGTCGTCACCCAGATTCAGGACAGTTTGAATACAGCGAACGTTAGGATTGCTCAGTTGGAGCAGGAAAAGACCGCCCGCGACTCTCAGATCACGACTCTGACCAACAACCTGACGCTGTCCACTGCCGCCAGCAACAAGCTTCAAGAACAGGTCGGCAATCTCCGCAGCACCAACGATACGCTTGTAAAGCGCAGCGAAGACGACAACAAGCGCATTAGCGAGCTGACCAACACCAGCGAAACTCTTCAGGCCAAGCTGAACGACAACACCGAAAAGCTGACCGCCGCTCAGGACACCATGCAGAAATATGAGGGGTGGATCAAGGATCATTCCGGCGATCCGACGGACATCGCTCGAGGCCCCGGCGGCGTCGGCCCCGGCGCCCCGGCCATCAGCGGCTCGGTTCGCGATAAGAACATCATCAACGGAAACACCTACGTTACCATTGATGTCGGCAGTGCCGATGGCGTGTCAAAAGGAATGCAGTTCTACGTCCTGGACCGCCAGAGCGGAAAATTCCTGGCGATGGTCACCATCGACAGCGTCGATAGCCACAATGCCGTTGGTCGTCTCGTCGGCGACGCGGACAAAGTTCCGCTCGTCCAGCCCGGCAACGACGTTAAGACCCAGCTTCGCGGCTTCTGATGTTCTGGATAATTTGTCTCTGTGCCTCTGATCGGAGTTGATCCATGAGTCGAATCGCCACCGGTGACCGAGTCGTTCAGGCTCCCTCTAACAGCGTCTTTACCGTGCTGGCCATTGTTGCCACGCTCGTCAACATCATCGGTTTTGCGATCCTGTTCATGCGCTTTACTGCCGTCTTTGGCGATAAAGCCAATCTCTTCCAGCCGTGAGTCCCGGGCCTGCGCTCCGTTGAGGGGCGGAAAAGATCGTTGCAATGCTGCAACGTCTGCGAAGTCATTTGCCGTTTTGGGGGGCCGGTTCACGTACCTTCAACTTTCTGGATTCGGGTCCTCTGATTGACAATGACCTGGAACTGGTTGCCCCTTCGCGCCAGTGGCTCAATTCGGTTCTGGCGATCAGCCAGCACCCCCAAACCATTGAGCAAGCTCCTGACCTGGCGCAGATCTCCCGCGATCAATTGCTCGAATTCATCGATAGTTGCCCCAATGGCCACCAGGCTGCCGGCGCCAGCCGCGCGGCGGTGCCGACGTATCATTTCTGGATGCGTGTGTCCGACGGACTGCAAAGCGGTATCGCTGGGGGCATCGGGCTCCGCGTGGGCGACACCTTCGAGATCGTGATGTATCTGGGCCACATCGGATATCACGTTTACCCGTCGTTCCGCGGCCGTCATCTGGCCGAGCGGGCGTGCCGATTGGTGGCGCCCCTGGCCAAAGCGCACGGGCTCAATCCGGTATGGATCACGTGCAATCCCGATAATCACGCGTCGCGCCGCACCTGCGAGCGCCTGGGAGCTCAATTTGTTGAAGTGGTTCCCGTCCCCATCGAGCATTCACTGCGCCGGCGCGGTGAAACGGCCAAGTGCCGCTACCGGCTCGACGTCTGATTCCCTTGCCTCAAATTGCCGGCCTCACCCGGCCATCGCATCGTCCCGATGCTGCTGCAATTGTTCCCAGCGTGCCAGATCTTCCAGCGGAATATCCAGCGCATCGGCGATGTCCTGCGCCTCGTAACATTCGTCGGTATCTTCCGAATTATCCGAGACGAACCGGTGAGCCCCGATGTCGTACAAAAACCCCGCTTCTTCCAGAACGCTTTCGATTTCGACATTTTCCATGACAACCTCCCGACTGAACCCACTGCATTATATCTCCCACTGCAATAGATCATCGGGCATTTTCCCACCCTAATTCGCTTTTCCCGCTGCCGTGAATACACTTACATGAAGCGTGAAATGCGCGTGACTTAAGCGGAAAATTGAGCATCAGGTGGTTTGTGCCTTTTAGCCCCATCCCTCAAATCCTCGCCGACCTCAAAGCCGGCAAAATGATCGTCCTGGTCGACGACGAGGATCGCGAAAATGAGGGCGATCTGGTCATCGCCGGTGAACGGTGCAGCGCCACGGCGATCAATTTTATGATCAAGTTCGGGCGCGGCGTCCCCTTCATTGCCACCACGCCCAAACGTCTCGAGCAGCTCAAAATCCCGATGATGACCAAGCTCAACACCGCGCGCCACGGGACCGCGATGGCCGAGACCGTCGACGCCATTCACGGCACGACCACCGGCGTCTCCGCTTTCGATCGCGCCGCCACGGTCGGCGTCTTCATCGATGACAACGCCAAACCCGACGACCTGGCCCGTCCCGGCCATGTCATTCCCCTGCGCGCCGAGCCCGGCGGCGTTCTCGTCCGCGCCGGCCACACCGAAGCCATCGTCGATCTCTGCACACAAAGCGGATTCAAACCCGTCGGCGTCGGCTGCGAAGTGGTCGGCGAAGACGGCTCCATGATGCGCCGCCCGCAGCTCGAGCTCTTCTGCCAGGAGCACGGCCTGAAGATGTGCACGATCGCCGACCTGATCGGCTATCGCCTGCGAGGCGAGCAGCTTGTTCACCGCGTCGAAACCGTGAATCTCCCCACGCAATGGGGCGCCTTCCGCCTCATCGCCTATCAGGGTCAGTTTGATCCTCAGCCCCACTTGGCCCTCTGCAAAGGCGGCATCGGCGATCTCGACGAGCACGGCAAACCCATTGCCCACGAAGATCCCGTTCTGGTCCGCGTTCATAGCGAATGTCTGACCGGCGACGTCTTCGGCAGTTCCCGCTGCGACTGCGGCCCCCAGCTCTCGGCTGCCATGCAAATGATCGAAGAGGCCGGAAAGGGCGCCCTCATCTATCTCCGCCAGGAAGGCCGCGGCATCGGCCTTACCAACAAACTCCACGCCTACGCCCTCCAGGAAAAAGGCCTCGACACCGTGGAAGCCAACCAGCGATTAGGCCTTCCCATCGACAAGCGCGACTACGGCATCGGCAGCCAGATCCTCCGCGACCTGGGCCTCCGCAAAATCCGCATCCTCACCAACAACCCCAAGAAAATTTACGGCCTGGAAGGGTACGGATTGACGATTGTCGAGCAACTCCCCATTCGCGTCTCCCCCGGCGAGCACAATCGCAAATACCTCGAAACCAAAAAAACCAAGCTCGGCCACATTCTGTGAAGCCACAACAACAGAACCAAGCGGCTTGCCGCCGAAATCTCCCGATCGCTTACTCCAATTGAAACTTCATCTCAATCTGCGGCCCCACGATCCTCACGGTCATATCCCGAGCCACTTCCGCAAACGTAGGGTCCGCCGTCGCGCTCCCCCAAGCCAGCGCGAACTGCTCGAGTTGCGTCCCTGCCATCATCTTCCCGCCAACTCCCAACACGACCTCCTTCGCCTTCAA
>CAZCKE010000311.1:0-5326 GCA_964499005.1 uncultured Tepidisphaeraceae bacterium | reverse complement strand
CGGGCATGCCGCAGATGTCGGCGGCGTCAAATTGCACACTGAGTCCGCGCTGGGCGGCGTTTTGCCGCGCCATCTCCAGGGCGGTTTGAGACACGTCGATTCCGCGCACGGCCCATCCTCTGGCGGCCAGAAAGCAGCAGATCGGGCCGCTCCCGCAACCGACTTCCAGGGCGGAAAGTCCGTGCTCCACCCGGGGCATCCCGGCGAGCGATTCCTCTAGGAACGGCCGCATGACAAACCTGTCGAAGTTGGCCTCTGGATCGGCTTGTTCGTCCCAGGAAGTCTTTCCGGCTGCACGGAGCTTTTGGAAGACTTTCTCGTCGGCTTGGTAGGAGCGGCTCATTCAATGATTGTAACGCTTAAAGACTTGTAGAAGCGAGGCGAGCGTACCCGCGTTTTCGGCCACGCCAGCAAGGAAAAGTTCTATAGGTGGTGTCCCGCTGGCTCCATTCTGATCGTAGGTCGAAATATAGGGGTGAGAAGAGCGAAGGCAGACTAAGATCGCGGGCACAAGATGCGGGCGCTGCCTGACCGTCTCTCACCCCGGAAACGTGCTTCGAGGGAATGGGCCTGCCAAGACTTGCGGCAGCCGTCCTTTCCGCACACAATCCAACCTTCCATGAAACGCCGGAACTTCCTGATGATTCCTTTGGCAGCCGCGGCGTGCGCCGCTGTGGCCCAGTTTGCGGATGGCGCGGAGTCCGATCAGGAGCGCGCAGAGAAGGGGTTCCGCGTTGCGGCACAAAAGGATCGCAATTCACAGGAATTGCCCATCATGGGCGGGCATTTCGATCTTAAAGTTTCAGGCCAGGACACCAACGGCGCGCTGTGCATCTACGATACAACACGATTGTCGAAAGGCGGGCCCGCTCTGCACCGCCATAAATCCCAGGATGAATGGTTTTATGTAATTCGAGGCGAATTTATCGCCCAGGTCGGCGACGACATCTTCAATTTGCATCCGGGAGATTCGGCATTTGCCCCGCGGAAGATCCCGCATACTTTCGCCATGATCGGCGAGGGCGAAGGCCAAATGCTTGTGCTCTTTCAACCAGCCGGCAGCATGGAGGATTTTTTTCTTCAACTGAGCAAGATGGGAAAGGAAATTCCCGAGAATCAGCAGACTGCGCTGAAGCAGTTATTTGAGGAGCATGGGATGGAAGTGATGGGGCCGCCGCTGAAGTTTTAGCGCGGTTTGCGCATTCGGCGACCGATGTCTCTCCGGCGGTTGCTCTCAAGCCCAGCATCATTCTCGCTCATCCGACTAAGACAATGCAGGTCGGCCCGGCACCACTGCGAGGCGGTTAGCACCGGCGAGGGCGAATCCGTCCCTCTCAGATCAGCATCTCTACGATTTTCGCGAAAATGGCCGCGGAATCCGCGAAATGCACTCAAAAACTTGATTGCGAGTTCTATTTGCGTCCCGCTGGCTCCACTTCATACGGGGTTGGAATTGAGCACTTTGAGCGAAACCGCGATCGTACAAGCACAACGCCCGCGATGGAGATGAGCCATCGCGGGCGTTGCTTTACACCTTGTTGGCGCCGATCAGCGTACGGAACTGTTCGGTCAGATCGCCCTGGCCAAGCACGAACGTGGCGTTCGTGCCCGACAAGACGTCCTTGAGAACTTCCAGCTCCTTGAGACGCTGGAGCTGCGGGTTTTCGGCCAGCAGCTTGGCCGTGTTGAGCTGGCTGCGCACCTGGGCCGTCTCCTCACGGCGACGGATCAGGCCGGCCTCGGCTTCCTTGGTTGCCGCGATGACCTGGTTCAGGAGCGTCTTCATTTCGCCCGGCAGCACGATGTCGCGCAGGCCGACGCCGCGAACGCTCAGACCCAGTTCACCCGCGCGGGCCGCCAGGGCGGTCCGCACTTCGCTACCGACAGCCTCCTTGTCGGCCAAGAGCGCGTCCAGCGCCTTGGTGCCGACCGCGGCCCGCAGGCACAACTGTGCCTCGCGGTACAAGGCCTGCTCGGGGCTGACGCTCGTGCGGGTTGCCAACACCGGATCCAAAACCATCCATGTCACAACCAGGTTCACGCGCAGCGTGACCTTGTCGGCGGTGATGATTTCCTGACCGGCGACGTCGGCGACCTGCTCGCGCAGGTCCAGCGCCTTCCACTTGATGTTGCCGGCGCCCTTCCAGAACACGTGCAGGCCCTGCTTCAGCTGCTCGATGAGCACACCGTCACGGAACAGCAAAGCCGTTTCGCTGTCGCTGACCTGCACACCGTCCAGGAACTTGAGCGCATCCGGCAGCTGCAAGATGGCCTGCAACTTCGGGTGCGTGAACCGGATGGCCTCGATGTCGAAGACCTCCGTCTCAATCCGCGCCGTGTTCCAGAAGGCGTAACGGCCCGCACCAACGATGGCCAGTGCACGGCCATCCTTCCAGATGACCGCCCGCTGCGTATCGCTGTTCTCGATGACGATCAGCTCGAACAGCAGATCGACATTCTTAACCAGCACTTCGAGCAGCGGGTGTTCCAGGCGCGTCTTGAGCGTGTCGACAATCTCGATGCGCTTGTTGAAACCCGCCACAAAGTGGCAGCCCGGACTCAAAACACGAGTGAAATCGCCCCGCTCGAAGAGCAGGCCGCGCTCGTGCGACTTGATGTCAACAATTCTCAGCATGGAACACCTCCTGCAAATAAAATGGGCCTTTCGCCCATGTTAATTTTCTAACTGCGAAACAGAGGGCCGAGACGCGTCGCGCTCCGGGCAAGCCGCGGGACCGAGCGCTGTCCGCCTGCAGAGGTCGCCGCACTCGCCGATCGCGGTTCCCCCCTTCACCTGCGGTCGACGAGATTGTGCGACATGCCGGCTTCAAGCCGATCAGTCACAGGCGACCCGGCCGTTTGCCGATCGATTTGGCGCGAGGCCAAATCGTGGCGAGAACGATGGCGGCTCGGACACCTCCATTTCGCATAGTCTGAGCGGTTTTTCAGGCCGCGTTGTGGGTACTGGATTCGAACCAGTAACTTCGGTTCCAAAAACCGATGCTCTTCCATTGAGCTAACCCTTGGGGTCTCCGAATCGGCGCCGTATCGATGCTGTGGTCGGAACACACCGGGTCAACGACAGACCCGGAGCGCCGCCAGCCGACAATCGATTCAAAGGCTGTTTCCGGCGTGAACCGTTCACGCCAAACGAAGATTGTGAAACAAAAACGCCCCGGGAAGATCATTCCCGGGGCAGTGCATTCGACGTGCTAAGCACGATTGCTATTTGCCTGGGAATGATCGCCATCGACCGTAAAAGCATTGGACGGCCGATATATTCATTTTTGGGCGATTAAGTTTTTCAGTTGTCGCCATAACGATTCCTCATTCACATCGCCGCGCACAATGAGTGCAAAGCGGGGCGGAATACTACCCCGCGTTTGAAGGTTGTCAAGAAAAAAAATTTCGGCCCCATGATGGCAAAAAAGGACGGCACTGACTTCACCCTTTAACACGGCTTCGCCGACTTCTTTGGTCTTCGACCGTTCAGGGGCGGGCCGGTTCATCACACGGATGTCTGGTTTTGTAATTTCCCCCCTTCAATCTTCCTCCAGTCTCTTTCCCATGCTCATGACCTGATCCACCGCGAAGCCGATCCGCTGATAAAACTCAATCACCTTGTGATTCGAAGCTACCACCTGCAGATTAATCTTCGGACACCCCCGCTGGCGCAAAAGTCTCTCCGCTTCCTCCATCATCTTCCGAGCATATCCTTTTCGCTGATAATCCGGATGGACTCCCAGATAATTGATCCACCCGCGATGCCCGTCATATCCCACCATCGCGCTGGCGATGAGCCGAGCATCAAGGATGCCGACGAGAAAAAGCTCGGGATTCACCCGCATCTTGCGGCGAATATCCTTGCGGGGATCATTCACCGGACGAATCAGGCCGCACTGCCGCCACAACACAACGACGGCCTCTTCATCCGAGAGTTGGAAGGGGCGAATCAGCATGACGGCAAAACCCGAGGGTTCCGCGGATCACCGATAGAATTCGATGATCAGGTTCATGTTGACTTCAAACGGAACATCTTCCAGCGCGGGCAGTGCCTTGACCGTGCCGGTGAGCTGGGCGGGGTTCCATTCGAGCCAATTGGGGACCTGGTGGCCGGCGTTTTGCTCCATGTTGTCACGCAGGACCTTGTGAATCCCTTCCTTGAAGGTAATCACCTGGCCGGGCTTGACGAGGAAGCTGGCGATGTCCGTCTTGCGCCCATCCACCACCACATGGCCATGTGAAACGATCTGGCGCGTGGCCCAGATGGTGCGGCCGACGCCGAGGCGGCGAATGACATTGTCGAGCCGGCACTCGAGCAGTTGCATCAGGGTATTGGCGGTGTTGCCCTTGGATTTCTTGGCAATGTCGAGGAAGCGCCGGAACTGCTTCTCGAACATCCCATAATAATAGCGCAGTTTTTGCTTTTCCGTGAGGCGGATGCCGTATTCAGTGCTGCGGCGGCCGCGATAGCCGTGCATGCCCGGCAATTCGAGTTCGCCGCGTGCGGTATGCTTGGGGACGTCGGCGATCGGTGCGCCGACACGACGAGAGAGCTTGAGCTTCGGCCCTGTGTAGCGGCCCATGGTATGAACTTTCTACGGGCCGGACAGCCCGTCTCAGGACATGCGCCGCGACAGGAAATGCCCTGTCGTCTTACGCGCGGTTCCGGAACGACATGGTTCTGAGGCATGTCGATCGGGGTCGAGCCGGATTCAAAGCCCCATCGGAGCCTGCCGGTCGGCTGGGGCGGGAAGTATAGCATTCGGCCCGGCGGCTTCCAGTCCCCGCCGATTTGACAGCGTCCAATAATTTGCGCGTCAATTCCCGAACATCTTAACCCCCTTCACACCAGCGACGATGAAGAAAATGCGCTCACGGAGCGCGCTCTCATGGCCGCGAATCAGGACATCCACGTTACCGGCCCCAAACCGGAGGCAAAACGGTCGCCCGTGCTACTGGCGCGGTCGCTGCCGATCATCTTTCGGTTCGCGACGCGCCTGGGGTTGCAGGGGCAGCTGGTCGGTGTGTTCATGATTCTGCTGGGCAGCGTCCTGCTGGCGACCTGCTGGCTATGGGCCTCCCAGATCAGCTCGAGGATCACGATCAACATGGGCCAGCAGGCCACCCAGATGGCTTACGCCCTGTCGATGGCCGCCTCCCCCGCGATGTCGCGAAACGATTTGACGGCCATGAATGCGATCGGCCATCAATTGCTTTACCGAAGCAGCGTGCGCTTTGCCGCGTTTTATGACGTCAACGGCAATAGCATCACGATCTGCTCGTCGGAGCCGGAATTTTCAGCAAGTTTTCCTTCGATCGCGAC
>CAZCKE010000310.1:0-5333 GCA_964499005.1 uncultured Tepidisphaeraceae bacterium | reverse complement strand
GGGGGCGGGGGGTGGCGCGGGAAGGGCACGGGCTGGGGGGTCCCGCGGGGAGGCCCAGGACCGCCTTCTACATGCTCGAGTTGGCCCGGGAGGCCGCGCCCGCGGACGTGGAGCGCCAGGGCCGCAAGGTCCTCGCGACGCTCGAGCTCGGCCTCGCCCACGGCAAGGCGGACACGTGCCCCGTGGGCACGTTCGAGCGAGACGCGACCATGGTGCGCGAGGCGATGGCCCGGCTGCGCGATCCCAAGGCGAAGCTGCGGGAGGCGACGCTCGCGCGTGTGCTCGAGGGGAGGGCCCAGGCCGGCGCGGACGAACCGGACGCGCCGCTGCCGGGCGCATTCCTCATCGGCGGATACCGTGGGTTGTGATCCGTGAGCTACCTCACCACGGTCGTCCTGCTCCTCCTCGTGCGCTTCCTCGCGCAGGGAGCCGCTCCGAAGCTCCGCAACCTCGGCCGCGTTCGCGGAGCTCCCCGGCCCAAGAGCGCGGACATCGCGCGATCGTGGCGAACGCGCGCGTGGGCGGTCATCGTGGGATGCTCCGTCGTCGGGAGCCTGCTCGCGCTCCGGCTCGAGGACCGGTTCTCGGCGCGCACCGCGGGGCTGGCGCTGGCCGTCGCGACTCCCGCTTTGCTCCTGGCGTTCGCCGGGTACCTGCTAAGCGCGCTGGTCGCCACGGGCCGTCCGCGGCTTCTCTACTGGCTGGCGCAGGCGCTCCTCATCTTCCCGCGGACCGGCGAAACGCAAGCCGGCGCGACCCTGTGGGCCGCGCTCGCCGTGGCCCGTCGGGGCAGCTCCACCCCCGAGGAACGCGCCTGGCTACGCGAGTGCTTGAGCAAGGAGTCGCGCGCGCTCGGGACCTTCGGCTGCGCATGCGCCGTTCTTCGCCTGCTCGACGCGCGCGCCGCCCGCGACGAGGGGCGCATGGCCGAGGCGAACGAGGCGGCCATGCAGGCGCGCGCGCTCCTCGGGACCCTGACCTACGCGTCGCCCGCCGCCGTGCCTCCCTCGGTCCAGCGGCTGACGAGTGACCTCCTCGCGCTCCTCCACGCGTCGCGCGGCGAGTGGGGCATGGTCGCCACGCTCCCCGAGTCCCGCGTCTCCGACCGCGTGGTCGCGCTCCGCGGCTACGCCCGGCCGTTCTTCGAGAGCCACGAGCGCTCGCCCGAGGCGGAACGGGCGCGAAGGCGCGTCGGCTCCCCGCTCCTCGACGCCCTCTTCGCGCGGTCGCAGGTCCGGAAGTCGTACCCGATCGCCGACGTGATCGCGCGCGGACGCGCGGCCTTCCTCGCGCTCTCGCGGCACGAGCCCGTCAGCCTCAATGGGCAGATGATGATGCTCATCGCGTTCGACGCGCTCATGTCGCCCGAGTACGAGGGCACGGCCATCCCTTCCGAGGCGCGGGGCGACGAGGAGCTCGTCTCCGCGATGCAGGACGACGTGGCGGCGACCCTCGCTTCCTTGCTGGCTGGGAACCCGCCTCCGATCGGCGGGCTCAAGGTCTTCGGGCCGGTTTCGGCGCGCGTCTACCACAAGGTGGAATCGGCGCTCTTCGAGGGGCTCGTCCGGGTCGCGGCTGACCTGCGGGAGCGCTCGAAGGAGAGCCTCCGCTACGACGCGGTCCGCGAGTGGATCGACGCTTCGATGGCGCGAATCGCCCTCCGCCGCATCGAACAAGGCTTCGGGCCCACGGTGGCCGCGCAGGTCTGGCAAGAGTACGGAAACGCGTACTGCAAGCTCGGCGTCCAGCTCTCCGAGACGCGCCCCCGGCGAAGGCCCCTCGCCCACGCCGTGTTCGAGAGCTTGCGGATCGACGCCGGGCGTTATGGCGACCAGGCTCAGGCCAAGCAGCAGGAGCACAACACGCGCGTCACGAGCGGCATCTCCTGAGGCCGGGGAAGCTAGCGACGAGGGGAGGCGCGGCGAGCGGCCACCATGGCCGCCGGACGCGAGGGCGAGGCCCGGACTTGCCAGCGCCCGCCCCGCTCGGTGATCCTTGCTGCCATGGCGACGTATCACGAAGGCCATCGGTCTCTTCAAGATCGATTCGACACGCGCAGGCTTGCAGAACGCATCGAGGAGCGCCTGGTTCGCGACCACATCGCCGAGGACGATCGTGCGTTCATCGAGGCGCAGGCGATGTTTTTTCTCGCGACCGCCGACGCCGAGGGCCGACCGCAATGCTCCTACAAGGGCGGCGAGCCGGGCTTCGTGCGGGTCGTCGACGAGCACACGATTGCCTTCCCGAACTACGACGGCAACGGGATGTACCTCAGCGCCGGCAACGCTCGATTGAACCCGCACGTTGGCCTGCTCTTCTTGGACTTCGAGAACCGAAAGCGCCTTCGGCTCAACGGCGTCGCGACGCAAGCAATGGACGACCCCCTCCTCGCGGACTTCCCCGAGGCGCAATTCATCTGGCGCGTCCGCGCCACGCAGGTCTTTCCGAACTGCCCGCGATACATCCACACGTATCGGCTCGTCGAGCGCTCGCGCTTCGTCCCCAGGGCCGAGTGCAAGACGCCCGTCCCCGCGTGGAAGACCCGGCCCTGGGCCGCGGACGCCCTCCCGGAGGGGGACCCGGCGAAGGACCCCGACGCCGAGATTGTCTAGGAGCCTGTAGCGCGCTGCGCGTTCGCGCAACGCGCTACAGGTCTCCGTCGTGATGGGTCACGTGCGAGGGGAGGGCGGCCGCGCGGCCCGGACTTTCTCAGGGATGCGGAGACGGCGTGGTGCCGGCGGCGGACGCTCCGGCCCATGCGAGTCCATAGGACACGTCTCGGAGGCGGTTCGCTTCCCCGCCTTGTCAAGTGCGTCGGTCGAGACGGTCCAATACGCACCATCGTCTTCACCGCACGCCGGTCGCCAACTGCACCACGTCGGTGACGGCGCGGACGGAGGACCCGCTCGTCGTCGGCCTCGGCGCCAACGCCGAGACGGCCTTTCACCAGTACGACATCGCGTGGACGCCGGCCGGCGTGACCACGTCCATCGACGGGACCGTCCTTCGCACCTGGACTCGCTCCATTTCGCTGCTGACGCTCCCGCAGAACGTCCTTCTCACGATCTGGGCGTGCTCCTCGGCGTCGTGGGCTGGCGCTCTCGGGCCCACCTCCGCGCCGACCAGCGCGGACGTCGACTGGATCAAGGTCTACGACTGGCGACCTTGAAGGGCCGGCCGGCGGCCCGGCTCACGATGCGCCCGTCTCTCCGATTTGCTGCAAGAGCTCCGGAATGGGAAGGGCGGCCAGCGACGCGAACTCGGTGTCGCTGGCGAACGAGCGGCTGATCATGCGGTCGACGTAGAGCGTCCCGTTCAGGTGGTCGGTCTCGTGCTGCATGATGCGGGCGGGCCAACCCTCGAGGCGAAGGGAGACGGGGCGCCCGCGAGCGTCCGTCCCGGTGATCGCGACGACCGTCGCGCGCCGAACGAGGGCGGCGTACCCGCGGACGCTCAGGCAGCCTTCGTAGAACGTGGCCATGCTCGCCGGGTCGAGCTCGAGCTCGGGATTCACCAGTACGGTGAGGGGAAGCTCGGTGCGGGCCCGGGCCTTGCGCGACTCTTCGTCGACGTGAGCGATCCTTTCGGCGCTGTCTTCGGCCACGAAGACCCGGAGCGGCACCCCGATCTGAGGCGCGGCGAGGCCGACCCCCGGAGCCGCGCGCATCGTCTCGACCATTAGGTCGATGAGGCGGTCGAACGACGGCGTACCGAGGAGCTCGCGCGGAACATCGTGCGTTCTACGCCGGAGCACGAGCGCGCCCGCTTGCACGATGGGCACCGGGGCGGAGGCGGACGCCAGCCAAGCGGTAAGGTCGAACGAATCCATGGCATTGACGATAGACCGCGGCCCGCCGTCGCGGCCAGGGCAGGGCGGAGGTCTTCGCCCGAGGCCGTTCTACGGCCTCGGGGGACCGCGGCGCCTCAATTGCACGGCTGAAAGTTGAACTGGCCGCTCGAGGACGAGCCGGTCGGCAGGCACGAGGGGTCACAGAACACCGTGTCGGCGACTTCGGGGGTTCCGCAGGCCGAAGTTTGCAGCCACGAGCAGGCGCCATCGCAGTTCTGCCCGGCGCCGGAGCTCACACATCCCACTTGCGTGCAGCTTCCTGCCGTTCCCGAGCAAGACGCCACGTTGGCGCAGTCCAAGGGCCCGTTGGTGATGGTGTGTGTCGTCAGGTCGCAGGTCACCGGAGTTTCCAAACCGTCCCCGTTGAAGTCGAACCCGCCGCCGCAGAAGTCCACAATCGGAGCGGTGTCGCACCACGTCGATCCGGGAAATGCCCGCGCGTCCGAGTCGCAGAAGTCGTCGCAGAGGGGCGAGAACCCGGGCGGGGTCGCCGTGCTGCACTGAAAGAGCAGATTGCTGTTGTCGTTGACCCCGTGACCGTCGGCGTCGCCGTCCCCGCAGAACTGGTTCATTCGTATGCAGTGGCCGTTGCAGCACGCGTTCGTTCGCCCCAGCGAGAGGTCCGGCTCACACGCGTTCTGGTCGGCCACCGGCGCCCCGGTGTCGAACGTGCAGCTCGTCACGCCACCCGTACACGCGAGCTCGAAGACGTGGCAGTTCGCGTCGATGCCCGTGAGGGGGACGCCCGGGTTGCAGGCTGTGTTCGGCAGGGGCGTCCCGTTCGGGAGCACGACGCCGGTGTCCGTGCACGCGGCGCCGTTGTTGCAGCCGAAGTCGCACGAATTGCCGGGAACGCCGGGGATGCACTCCGACGCCGCGATGCACCTATTTTGCCCGGGGCAGAGCGCCTGTCCGGGCGGGCAGAGGCAGCTTCCGCCCTGACACGTCATGCCGGGCCCGCAGCTCACGCCGTTGGTCGCCGCACTCGGCGTCCCCACGCAGCTCGATACGACGCCCCCGGCCGCGCACGAACCCACCGTGAAGACGTCGCATGGATTCGAGCCCGCGGGCGGCGTGCAAGGCGCGTTCACCGTGCACGTGTGGCAAACCCCGCCCGAGCATCCGTCCGTCGTGCCGAGGGGGCATGCGTGCCCGCACGTCCCGCAATTCAGGGGGTCGTTCGCCGTATCGGTGCATGTCCCGCTGCAGTTGGTCGTCGGCGCGGGGCACGCGCAGACTCCACCCTGGCACGTCTCGGTCGTCGCGCCGCCCAAGGCCGCGCAGTTCATGCAAGTCGCGCCGCAGTGGACCGGGTCGGTGTCGAGCGCGCAGCTCGCGGTGGACGCGCAGAGGTGCGACAGGGCCGGGCAGCCGCAGGTCCCGGCCCCGGTGGTGGAGCTACACGTGGGCGTCGCTGGAGTGCACGTTCCGCAGAGGATGGTGCCCGAGCAGCCGTCGGACACCGAGCCGCAGTTGTTGGCGC
>CAZCKE010000309.1:0-5337 GCA_964499005.1 uncultured Tepidisphaeraceae bacterium | reverse complement strand
GACCATCGCCAGCGCGACGACCAGTTCGATCAGCGTGAAGCCGCCGCGCGTCTGATCCGCATTGAGCCGACGAGCATTGAAGTTATGTATTCTCGTCTTCATGGCAGCTAACCCTGGGTTCTCGGATACGCCAGAGTGCTCAGGGTGATCGATTTGGAGGCTCCCAGATCGTTCCACGACACGGTCAAGTCAATCTCCTGGATTCCTTCACTGGTCGTGTCCTGCGCCCAATTCTGAATGACGGCCTCCCAGTGATACGCGGACCACTCGCCGTCGAAATTGCCGGACGAGTTTCCGTTTTGCGCCTGCCCGGTCGAAATCGAGACGGCAAGTTCCGCCAGCTTGGATTGGCCCAGAACCGTGGCATTGGTCCGCTTCTTCGCCCGGTCAGCCGTCTGCGTGGTCATCCCGATGCCCCGCATCAGTGCCGGCAACACGATCGCCAGGAACACGAGCGTGACCAGCACCTCGATGAGCGTAAAGCCCCGGCGCCGCCGCACAAGATGGAGGTCACGTCGCCGTATCATTGGGTCATCTCATCCTTGGGAAGAATCCGCAGCAGTTCCGTCGGCGAAGAACACGCGATCTCGATCCGGGTCCCCAGATTGTCGCTCAGCACAATGTGCACCGGATCCGTCCGCCCGCTGGGCTGGAATTCAACGTATTGGGCCGTTGGGGACTGCTGATTGGATTTGCCGTTCATGTTGAGGCCCAGATTGAGCTGCGCATCCTGCTCCGTGATCGGAACGACCGGCGGGGTGATGTCTACCTGCATCTTCACGTTGGAATCGGTCTGATATTTCTGGCCGTAGTCGCTGCTGGGGGCCACGAAGTCTCCGTTGCTTTGGGCCGTCAGCCAGTATTGGCCGCTGGTCGGATCGAGATTCAGCCGGTAAACGCGACCCTCGGAAATCGCCTGCGTGTGGGCGTATTTGGCGAGGCTGAGGATCTGGCTGGCGATGTTGCTCGTCCGGCGCCCCACCGTAAAAGTATGGAGCATCGGCACGACCTCGGCGGTGATGATCGTGAGGATCATCATCACGAGAATCAACTCGATCAGCGTGAAAGCGCGAAGTTGGCTGGTTCGATTCCGCATGAAACAAACGTTATTGCGCCGCCTGGCCGTTGATGGTCACGTCGTCACCGCCCTGATTATCATCCTGGCCATTGGGTCCCATGGAGTAGAGATCAAACCCATCCGCCGTGGACCGGTAGACGTATGGATGACCCCAGGGATCAACCGGCACTTTTTCCAGCAGCTTGGCATCCACCAGTGGCTGGAGCCCTTCTTCGGACGTCGGAAATTTTTCGTTGGTCACTTCATAGGCCCGAAGCTGAGTGCCGATTGTCGAGATGTCGGCCTGGGCCGCTTTGACCTTGGCTTTCTGGGCCTGGCCCGCGTATTTGGGCACCACAACCGCGGCGAGAATCGCGATGATCACCATTACCAGCAGCAGTTCGATGAGCGTAAAAGCGCGCCGCGCGCGACGCCGTAGACCCGAATGATTTAATGTCAGTGTTTTCATGGCACAGACTCCTGTTCTTGCAAGTATTTTATTTGACGACATCAGAAAGATTGAAGATTGGCAGCAACATGCCGATCACGATCGTGCCGATCATTCCCGCCATGATGAACAGCATGGCCGGTTCAGCAATGGCCACGAGAGTTCGCAGGCGGCGGTCCAGCTCCAATTCATACGAGCTGGCCAGGCGCAGCAGTTCCTTGTCAAGGCGGGCGGTTTCTTCGGCAACGGCCACCATTTCCACCACCGACGGAGGAAACAGCAGCGGGCTGCTCGCCAGGCCCTTCGACAGCGCCGAGCCGCGCTGTACTTCTTCAATTCCTTTTGAGACGGTGTCCGCCAACGTTTGATTTCCGATCGCCTCGCGGGCGACGCGCAGCGACGAGATCAGCGGAACTCCCGCGCCCACCAGCGTTCCGAGCATGCGCGAGAATCGCACCAACGCGAAATGGGAGATGACGCGCCCCAGCATCGGCGTCGAGAGCATCGCCACTTCCATCTGGCGGCGGCCCCCTTCCGTCGCCAGCGCCCGTTGGATCGCGATGAAGAGAAAAATCGCCACTCCCAATACCACCAGCCCGTAATGCTGCACGGTATGGCTGATCGTAATGATCACCTGGGTCAGCAGCGGCAAGTTGCCGCCGAACTGGGCGAACAGCCCACTGAACTGCGGAATGAAAAATGTCATCAAAAAGATCACGACGCCCACCGCCAGGCAGGCGAGGATGATCGGATAGATCATCGCGGACTTGACGCGGCCTTTGAGGTCCGCTTCCCTCGCTCGGAAGTCGGCGATCTGGGCCAACACGACATCGAGAAATCCACCGGCCTCGCCGGCGCGAATCATCGCGATATAAACACCGGAAAAACTCTTGGGCCATTTCGCCAGCGCATCGGCCAGCGATGTGCCGCCGACCACATCGTCGTGAATTTCACCCCATAGCGCCTTGGCGATGGGATTGGAGGCTTCGCGTCGGAGCAGCGCCAGCGCGCGGGCCAGCGGCACGCCGCCGGCCAGAAGGTTGGCCAATTCGCGGGTGAATGCTTCGACGGCGCGCTGCGGAACTTTTCCCGATCCAACGGAGACCGCGGCCGCCGCCTGGGCTTTTTTTGCCGCTGCGGCCGAGTTGGCCGCCTCTTCGACCTTCACGGGGACCAGACCCTGACGGGAGACTTCCTGGATCGCCGCGGCGCGCGATTCGCTATTGAGCGTGCCGGTCGTCCGGCGCCCGTCTTTGCTCAAAGCTGTGTATGCGAAAACCGACATCGTGATAATCTCTGTTCGATCCGCCTGGGTGTCCGCTTATTTCACGGCGCCGGCCGCCGTCGCGAGCTGCGCGTTGTCCACTTCCTGGCCGACGGTCAATTCCTCGTTCTTGGTCATGCGCAGCACTTCATCCGGCGTTGTTTTCCCTTCGCCGATCAGTCGCCAGCCGTCGTCGCGCAGACTGTTCATTCCCTGCTCAATCGCGATCTTGCGGA
This sequence comes from uncultured Tepidisphaeraceae bacterium, assembly GCA_964499005.1. GTDB lineage: Bacteria > Planctomycetota > Phycisphaerae > Tepidisphaerales > Tepidisphaeraceae > CAZCKE01. The sequence goes on along the minus strand of CAZCKE010000309.1, from coordinate 2,332 downwards.
TGTCGCGCGAGCTGGCATGCTGGAGGATCAAGGCCCGAATTTCATCGCTGATGGGCATCATTTCAAAAACGCCCTGGCGCCCGCGATAGCCGCTTCCCTGACAGGTCCGGCAGCCCTTGCCGCTGTAAATCTTCGGCGGCACCACCTCGCCAAATTCCGCTCGCAGCTTGGCGACCTCGCTCTCGGGCCATTCCTGTTTGCATTGCTTGCAGATCAATCGCACCAATCGCTGTGCTGCCACCATTTCCAGCGACGAGGCAACCAGATATGGCTCAACCCCCATGTCCACCAGGCGCGTCGTTGCGCTCGGGGCGTCATTGGTGTGCAGCGTGCTGAACACCAGGTGGCCGGTCAGTGACGCCTGCACGGCGATTTCGGCGGTCTCCTTATCGCGGATTTCGCCGACCAGCACCACGTCGGGGTCGTGACGCAAAATCGATCGCAAGCCCGAGGCAAACGTCAGGCCCGCCTTGTTGTTTACCTGAATCTGATTGATCCCGCGAAGCTGATACTCCACGGGGTCTTCGATCGTGATGATCTTCAGGTCCGCGCCGTTGATCTTCGAAAGAGCCGCGTACAGCGTCGTCGTTTTACCCGAGCCGGTCGGGCCGGTCACCAGAATGATCCCGTGTGGCAGATCGAGCACGCGCTTCCAGACGACATTGTCGCGCCCGGACATACCCAGGTGCTCCATGCCCAGCAGGGCGTCGCCGCGGTCCAGAATACGCAGCACTACCGCCTCGCCGTGAATCATCGGAATCACGCTGACGCGCAGGTCGATTTCGCGGTTAGCGACTTTCAGGCGGATACGTCCGTCCTGCGGAATGCGCTTCTCGGCGATGTCCAGATGGCTCAGAATTTTAATGCGCGAAACGATCGCCGCCTGGAATCGCCGGACCTGCGGCGGAATGTTGGCTTCCTGCAACACGCCGTCGATGCGATAACGCACGCGAAGCAGGTCCTCGAACGGCTCGATATGCACGTCGGTGGCCCGCAATTCCAGTGCTTCGGCCATGACTTGATTGACAAATTTGATGATCGACGCGTCCTGCGCGGCATCGGTCAAGTCCAGATCTTCGTCGCTATGATCTTCCAGGACCGTGACGTCATCTTCCGCGCCCATCGACTGCAGCGTGTCGGCTCCGACGCCCAGATATTTCTTGATGAAACGGTCAATTTCGATCGAAGGCGCCAGCACGGGATGCACGTCCATCCCCGTCGCCAGGCGCAGCTCGTCCAGGCCCGATGTGTCAAAGACGCGGGAGGTCACGACCGCCACGCCGCCCGACTCGCCGTTAAAGCCGTTCTCGGCCAGCGGCATCATGTGGTGATCCAACAGGATGCGGGCCGGGAATTTATTGAGGAATTCCTTGGAGGGGGCGTATTTCACGCCGTCTTTTTCCAGATCGACAAAGGGAACGTCGAAGTACTGGCCCAGCCAACGCAAGACCGCGTCTTCGGCAACGCCGGCGGCGCCGCGAAGGGCGTCATCCAGCGTCTTGCCGCTGGACAGGCCCTGCCGCACCTGCTCGGCCTGCACCGTGTCGACCAGTTTGTCCTGCATCAATTTGGAGACAATGTCATTCACAATGGTTCCGTTTTCACAAAAGCGTTATTTTCGCAAGGACTTCATTTTTCAAGCAATCGCATTCACTGAGTCCCCGGCGGGACGAAACAAACTCGCGCCGCCGGGGACATCAGGATTCCATATCGTACTTAATCGACCAATCCGGAGATCACCATCACGGCCTCCTGCCGCTGGGTAAGCAACGACTTGAGATCGGACTGTGCCGTCGACAGATCGCTCCGAGCCTTGGAGCGCGCCTGGCGGAGGGCGTCGAGCTTGGACTTGATCTCATCGGCAGTCGCGTCCTGTTTTTCCAAAGTGGTCTGAAGATCTTCGGTTGCCTGCTGAACGGCCGTAGGGGTTTGGTCCTGCGCCGCGCCACCAGCGCCACCGCCTCCACCACCGCCAAATCCGCCGCCTCCACCACCACCAGGGCCGCCGCCGCCGCGGCCGCCGCCGAAGATGGCGCGACCGTTAAAGCCGTAGCCCGCGTCGCGCTGCAGCGTCATGACTTTTTCAATCTTCGGCTGGATCGCCGCGAATTCATCGTCCGTGGCGCCCATCGCCTGCTTGATTCGGTCCATCATCTGCTGGCGGAACTGAGCGGGATTTCCGCGCCGGCCGCCGCCCCCAAATCCACCGCCGCCACCCCCTCCGCCGCCGCCGAGGCCACCCCCGCCACCGCCCCCCCCCCCCCCCCCACCACCCCCCCCCCCCCCCCCCCGCTTTTTTTTTCCCATTTCCGGTATCGCCAATGGCCCGAAA
>CAZCKE010000308.1:0-5350 GCA_964499005.1 uncultured Tepidisphaeraceae bacterium | reverse complement strand
TCTGTCCAAGGGCTACCGGCAGCGCGTGGGATTGGCCGATGCGTTGCTGCACGATCCGCCGGTCTTGATTTTGGACGAGCCGACGGTGGGCCTGGATCCGACGCAGATTCGGGAAACGCGAAAGCTGATCAAGGATTTGGGCGGGCGGCACACGTTGGTCATTTCGACGCACATTCTGCCGGAAGTGGAAGCGACATGCGATCGGGCGATCGTGATTGCTTCGGGGCGCATTGTCGCGCAGGGGTCGCCCGAAGAGCTCCGGGCCAGCCGCCGATTGACGGCGCGAATTCTTGTCGAGTGCCGGGGGCCGGAGGGGGAAGTTTCCGCGGCCCTGTCGCGAATTGATGGAGTGTCCAAGGTCGAGATTCTGGATGGAGAAGGGGCCTCGGGCGGACGCGATTATCTGACGGCCGCCCTGCGAGCCAAGGAAGGGCGGGACGTGCGGGAAGAAGTGGCCAAGACGCTGGTTCAGCGCGGCTGGCCGCTTCGCGAAATTCGCCTCGAGCACGCGACGCTGGAAGAATTCTTTATACAGGTGACAGCCAATCAAGCGATGGCCAGGGAAAAGTCAGAAAGGTGATGGCGATTGCCGCGCGGCAATCACCCGATTTATGTCTCGAGTAACCACAATCGCTCGGCGGGAACTGTCGAGCTATTTCTATTCGCCGATCGCGTATGTCGCGATGTCGGTGTTCCTGCTGGCCTGCGGGTTTTTGTTCCGGGATGACTTTCAGCCGGGGCAGATCGCGGCGATGCGGAATCTGTTTGATTGGATGGTCTGGCTGCTGGTCTGCATCGTGCCGCTGCTGTCGATGGGTTTGCTCGCGCAGGAGTGGGCCACGGGCACGATCGAAACGCTCATGACGGCCTCTCTGAGCGAAACCGACGTGGTCATTGGGAAATTTCTGGGATCGTTCCTGTTCTTTTTGGTGATGTTGGCGCCGACGCTTTTGTATGTGGTCGTGCTGGCGGCGTATTCCAATCCAAGGCTGGATTTTGGGCCGATTTTCAGCGGATATTTGGGGATCGTGCTGGTAGGCGGATTGTTCATCTCCATCGGGCTATTTTGCTCGTCGGTGACGCGCAGTCAGGTCGTGGCGGCGGTGGCGGCGGGGGCGGTGCTTTTTCTGATCACCATCGCGCCCTGGTGGGCCAGCGGAAAAATCCTGTCGGATACCTGGCAGAGGATCCTCAATCAGGCGGTGTTCAAGCGGTACACCGATTTCAGCCGCGGGCTGATCGACATGGGGAATCTGGTATTTTTCATCGCCGCCACGGGCGTGTTTCTGTTTTTGACCGTCAAAGTAATGGAGTCGCGGCGCTGGAAATAATGGGCGCCTCGATTTTGAGTTTCAGGGCGATTGCATGAGCGAGAAAACCACACAGTCTCAAACGCAGCACGAGCGGTGGCTCAAATATGGGGCCAACGTGGTGGTTTCGAGCCTCATCGTGATCGCGCTAGCGGCACTGCTGACGTATCTGGCCCAGGCGCACGCCAAGCGGATCGACACCACCATCGGCGGCACGCAGAGCCTGCGCCCCCAGACGCTCAATTTTATCCAGGACCTTAAAACTAAGATTCACATCGTTGCGTTGTATCCCCGGCTCAAGGGAGAAAATCGCCAACAGGATTATTACCAGCCAGTGGCCGATCTTCTCAATGAGTACACAAGCAAGGGAAAGAACATCACAGCCGAGATGTTCGACCCGGACACGGAAAAAGATCGGTTCAACAAACTGGTTTCCGACGTGACCAACCGCTACGGGGGCGAGGTCAAGGGATACAAGTCGCTGCTGGAGGATTTGCCGGCGCAGAGCGACATCATTTCGAAATTCGCGACGGAGGAGGCGGAGAAATTCAAAGCGTTGCCGCTGGATCAGGTGCAGGACTCCAACGCGCAGCAGGAGATTTACACGGCATACCTGACGATCGTGTCGATCCCCGCTCAGCTTAAGCGGTTGAAGGCAAGCGTGGATAACGACCTGGACCAACAAATCCCCAGCTACAAAGACGGGGTGGATGACGCGCGGACAGCCTATACCAACATTTCCCAACTCCTGGAATATTTCGCGAAATACATGGATTCGGCAAAGAGCTCTCAGTCACTGCCCAAGGAAATAGCGGCCTACGCGGCGGGAGCGAGCACACGGCCATCGGAGTCTCGGAAAGCAGTCGCCGCCATGCTGGATCGCATGGGGCATTTGAATGAATTAAAGCAGCTCAACGAGTTCCGGGACCAGCTCAAGAGCAATTCGATCCTGGTGATGTCGGATTCAGGATACAAGATTTTGCAGTTTAATCAGGTGTGGAAGACGCCGGAGTCGAATCGGTTTGTCGCGGCGGGTCCGGACGTGACGCCGCGGCTGACGTTCGCCGGCGAGCAGCAGATCAGCATGGCGATTGCGTCGCTGTCCAGCGGAGCCAAGCGGATGGTGGTCTTTGTACGGCCGGGAGGACCGCCGTTAGCGGCAGCGGCAGGGATTGGCCAGCCGGGGCCGTTCGCGGCGGTGGCGCAGAGGCTGGCCGATTACAACTTTGACGTCCAGGACAGGGATGTGTCGGGGCAGTGGGCGCAGCAGCAAGAGCAGCCGACACCGGAGCCGACGGATGAGCAGATGAAGTCGGCGATCTGGGTGGTGTTGCGCTCCCCGCGCGATTCGATGATGGGGCCTTCGCCGATCAGCGGCATGCTGGACAAGCATCTAAAAGAGGGCGGCTCGGCAATGGTGCTGCTGTTCCCGCAGTGTGATGCGATGGCGGAAGTGCTGGGACCGTGGGGATTGAATGCGAAAACGGACGAAGTGATCGTGCATGAAGCGCTGCCTCCTCCGGCGCGCCGATCGCTGGACATGGCCGAGAACGCGATGCAGCAGACGCAGATCGTTTTTATGTTGAATCAATATGGAGATCATCCGCTGGCCAAGCCGCTGGAGGGATTGGATTTTTTGTCGGCCGGGTCATGCCCGGTTTCAGTGGATTCGACGCTGCCGGGAATCAAAGCGGTGGGATTGCTTCCGATGCCGTCGTCGCCGAGTTTCTGGGCGACGTCGGATGTCACGGGGGCTTTGGAATCCCATTCCAAGCTCGTCTTCAATCCCAAGGCCAATCCGGACGGCGGACGGCCCGTCGGCGACGAAGATAACACACCGGCGCATCCATTGTTTGCGGCCGGCGCTTCAGAGAAGGAAGACGGCGGCCGGGTGATGGTTGTCGGCAGCTATGAATTTCTGATCAGCGATCTGATCGAGTTGCCTGACAACGACATGATGGAAAAGCATGGCGTTAATGTCGCGCGTCTGCCGGGTAATGGCGAGTTCTTTGTTGACGGGATTCTCTGGCTGGCGCATCAAGATGCCCTGCTGGCGATCAGCCCGCATGCTCTTCAGGTGGCGCGGCTGAAAGATATGTCGCAGACGACGTTGAATATCTGGCACATCGGTGTTTTGACGGCGGGGCTGCCGGCAATCGTCATTGTGGCCGGGTTGCTTGTCTATATGCGCCGGCGGGATTGAATGAGAACGTTTGGAATTGAAATACCAAAGCCGAATTTGCGATGAATATCAAAACAACCCTGGTTTTGGCGGTCTTGCTGGTGGTCGTTGGCGTCATCGTTCTGGTTACACAGGAGAGCGGAAAAACGCCCGACGCCGGGACGCCGCAGCCCCAGGGCGTTGAAGGACGTAAGCTAATCGATTTGCAGAGCAGCGACGTGACGCGCCTGACCATCGTCGACGCGGATGGAGAGCGGACCAGCCTGCGAAAAACAGGCGCCGCCTGGCGAATGACGGAGCCGGTAAGATCGGCGGCGGTCGATTGGACGCTGCGGGAGCTGATCAGTTCACTGGTGGACGTCCGCTCTCATGGGAGGCCGGACACCGATCCGGGCTCGGCGGCGGGGCTGGAGAAGCCGCGTTATCGCGTTGAGATGGCCACCGACGACGGCAAGACTGTCGTACTGACGATCGGCAACAAAATCGGCATCGGCGATGTGATGTATGCCCGCGTGGATGATGGGGATATCAACCTGATCGATTCCAGCCTCGACAAGCCTCTTAAAACCGCCGCCGATGATCTGCGCGACAAACATCTGCTGAGCTTGAAGGATTACGAGATCAAGCAATTTGGCATCACATACGGCGACAAGCAGTTGTCGTTGGTGAAGAACAACGGCAAGTGGCAGATTCTTAAACCCCAGCCGATGCCGGCGGACGACTCGGCCGTGTCATCGCTATTGCTCTCGATCACGGGCACGGAGGCGAGCGAGTTTGTGAAGTCGGATTCCCCGGAATTATTTGCAGCGGGCTTCAATCGGCCGACGTTGAAAGTATGGCTCAGCACCGACACGCCTTCGACGCAACCGGCGACAGAGCCATCATCGCAGGGTGGGGTGACGCTGACGATTGGATCGCCGGATAGCCTGGCCAAGGACCATTATTTTGCCCAGACGTCCGATGGATTGACTGCGAAGATCGCCAGCAGCGCGGTCGATCCGCTCAAGAAAACGGGGCTGGATCTGCGGGACAAGGACGTGGCGACGATTTTGCCCGCGAGCATCCAGCGCATTTCAATTTTGAGGGAAACCTATCCCATACCGTCGACTCAGCCGACGACGGCTCCTTCGACGGCGCCGGGCCCAAAACCGGTTTCGTCGCAGACGATTGTTCTGGTGCAGCGCCCGCCTCAGTCGCCAGCGACCGCACCGACAACGGTTCCCGCCACGATGGCATCTACCACCGGACCATCCACCATGGCTTCGGCGACGCGTCCGGCCACCGAGCCGGCGGTAGCACAATCCGCCTGGGAGCTTGAAGCCGCTCCGAAAGATCAGTTGGATGACTCGAAGGTGGCCATGTTGCTTGCCAAATTCCAGCCGCTGCGGGCGGAGAAATTTCTGGAAGCCGCTCCGACTACGGCGCCGATCGAGCATTACACGATTGAGCTGACGGCCGAAGCGGCCAATGGCCAGCCCGGCGGGGTGTATCGGCTGGAGATCAGCAAAATGTCCAGCGAGGGAAACCCGGCGGCGGTATACAATGGTCTGACCTTTGAGGTGTCCAGCGCGATGCTCGATGCGGTCGATGCCGATTTCCATAAGGGGCACGACGAGCCGGCGCCGGCAATGCAGCCAATGCCGCAGATGTCTCCAATGGGTCCGATGCGGTGACATTCGACATGCCGGGACCATCCAAGCATCTGGGCCGCAAGTCGATCCTGACGGACAAACAACTTGCTTCGCCACAGTCGATTCTGGACGTATTTCCCAATCCCAAGCCCGACCGGGATTACCAAATCAAATTCATTCTCCCCGAATTCACGAGTATTAGCCCACTGACCGGACGAGCGGGATTT
>CAZCKE010000307.1:894-5353 GCA_964499005.1 uncultured Tepidisphaeraceae bacterium | reverse complement strand
GGCCCGGCATCGAATCCTTACTTTAGCCTCTATGGTTACAATCCGGTGCGTATCGGCTTCGGCAACACTTATACCCTGACCGCCAAAGACGGCGCGAGCTACAACATCAACGCCACCACCGGCATGATCGAGTCGGTAACCGATACCAACGGCAACACCACCGCCTACACGGTCAACTCCAACGGATCGATCACCGCCAAGCTCCAAACCGGCCAGACCGTCTTCACCATCGGCGTTAACGTCAGCAATCAAATCACCTCCATTCAAGTGCCCGGCCAAAATCCGATTCTCTACCAGTACGATGGCAACGGCAATCTCGTCACGGTGCTCAATCAAGCGGGCAGCCCGACGATGTATGCTTATCAGGATGCGAATCACCCCCATTTCCTGACCGGAATCACCAATTCCCAGGGCAAGACGGTTCTCCAGGCTCAGTATGACCCCAGTACCGGGCAATTGCAGGCCTTGATCAATGCTTCAGGCACGGTAGAACCCGTGACCGCTGCCGGGATCGGCGCCGGCCAAGTTGTGCAAACAGTCGTCGATGCCATGGGCGACATCACCCAAAACGTCTACGACGAAAAGCTCGGCACACTGCTTCGCAAAATCCAAACCGTGACCGATTCTTCCGGCAATCCCCTCTACTTCATCATCACTCCCACCTCCTACTCCTACGTCATCGACGATCAGGTGATGACCTCCTCATTGCAGCAGCTCGTCGCTGTGGTCCTCCAAAGCGTCACCTCTTACACGCCCTTTGAGGTGGCCGGGCCGGATGCCTCCGGCTTGCGCTACTGGCAGCAACCTGATCCCAATTCCTGGACGGCTCGAGTCAACTTCGACACCTCCAATAGTTTCGGTGATCCCGGCGCCGGTCTGCCCATCTCCTCTTCCCAACGCCTGACTACGACCGGCAACCTCCAGACCACCCTCTTTGCCAACTACGTCATGCTCAACGGCGTCATGACCGCCGCTGGCCTGCAAACCATCCTCGCCAAGCCCAAGGTCGTCACCGTCGAAATTCAAACCCCCGATTCCAGTTCCTCAACCGGATACGACAATCACATCCGCTCCATCACCTACGCCAACTACGACGCCAGCGGCGATCTGCTCTACTCGTTGACCTCCCTCGGCGTACCCGACCCCAACAATCCCACCAACACCCTCGCCCAAGGCACGGAAAGCATCTACGGCAACCGCCAGCTCCAGCAATCCTTCGATGTCCTCGGTGATATCACGCCTGCGGGTACCGTCGTCGGCATCAGCCCCTACAACACCCAGACGCAGGATTTCTATTACAGCTTCAGCGACTACCAAAACAATGTGCCCGGCCAGCTCTACGGCGCCCTCAAGTTCAGCTACAACGCCTCTGGCCAGGAAACGTATTACGCCTACAACTCCGTCGGCCAGCCGATCCTCCAGTACGCCTACAAGACCTGGACAGATGCCAACGGCAACAGCGTCAACGGCTGGGTCGGCACGACGACCGTCTACAATGCCCTGGGTCAGGTCACCGACACCTATCAGGCGACCTATCTCGATAGCGCCGGCATCACCGATGGAAGCGGCCATCACCTCCTGGCGACTTCCTTCGGCGGCCCCGCCGGCGTCCAGGTCGCCGAGCAGGTCTACATCGCCCCCCTGCGCACCGTCCACAACGACTACAACTCCGCCGGCCAAAAGCTCGATTCCATCGACCCATACGGCGGCGTCACGACCTACACCTACGACGGCAACGGCCATCTGATCCGCACCGTCAACCCCGACGGCACCGAAACGCGCAGCGTCTACGATGCCCTGGGCCGCGTGATCTGGCAGTCCGACCGATTCGTTCCCGTCAATAGCGATCCCTCCAGCCCCAGCAATATGTCGGTGGCCACGCAGACGGTTTACAACCAGCTCGGCCAGGCTGTGGCTACCAATACGTATTCCGGCGCGGCCATCGAGATCACCAATCAAATGCAAGGCTCCGTCTCCGTCGTCTCCAGCGCCGAAGTCGGCGGTACTCTCATCTCGACCACCACGACGATCTTCAATCCCGCCGGCCAATCCGTCGAAACCATCAGCCCCAGCGGCCTGCGCACTGGTACCATCTATTACCCCGACGGCCAGGCCGAATTTTCCGGCCCGCTAAATGCTTCGGTCAGCGACAGCGGCTCCAATGCCTGGTATCTCAACCTCCCCTCGACGATCACGCCCCAGTATCTGAATACCCTTTTCGCATACTACACCACCACCCTTCCCGACCAGATCGACGCGAACGGCCAAATTTACGACGCCATGACCGACCCCAACGGCAACGAGACCGATACATACCAGGATTCCCTGGGACGCACTCTCAAAACGGTCAATGCCGACGGCTCGTTCACTGAAACTGTCTACGGTTTTGGCAACCTGCAAGTCGCTACCGACCTCGAGGGCGATTCCATCCCGCAACCCACCAGCTTTACCAGCATCCCCTCCGGTGGCTCCGAGCAAGTCTCCATCGCCCAGCGCAAGAGCGGCGATCCGCTCGTCGTCACCTACTACATCTACAACGCCGCCAACGAGCTGGTCGACGTCTACGAGCCGGCCGTCGCCGATCCTGCCAGCGGGCAGAGTGTCAATCCCCACTGGCACTACGACTACGATTCGGCCGACAACGAGATCGATCAGATCAACCCCATCGGCGAGCAAGAGATCGCCAACCACCAGACCGACACCGGCGAGACGACCTTCGCCTACGACCAGAACGGAAACAAAGTCCGCCAAGTGCTCCCCGATGGAGAGATGCAGACCTGGGCCCATGACATCTTCGGCAATCAGGTGCTTAACAAGGTCTACGGCCAAACCAATGGCGTCACCAATTCCACCGCCTCCCAGACCACTCAGGACATCTACTTCACCTCCGGCCCCGATGCCAGTATGCTTCAGACCGAAAACCGTTACAGCGGCGATTTCACCCCCGGCCAGACCACCATGCCCAATGAGCAGACCCGATTCAGCTACGATAATTTAATTCATCCTTTCCAAACAATCGACTATGCGCTTGTCGATGATTCTCTTCGACAAACTTATTCCACGCAATACACCTACGATCCGATCACCCAGCAGCAGTCGTCGATCACCTCGCCCAATGGCCAGATCAATTACGTCTACGATTCTGCTACGGGATTGCTCATTGAGGCTTGGACGGGAATCAATCATTCCTCACCGCAGAATGACATTCTCTATGGATACGATTCTTTTGGGCGCTTAGCGAGTGTGACGCAGGTCGTAGTCAATGGGCAGGCTTCGGTCTCCGTCAACGGCATCCGCTACGACGCCGAGGGCAACACAATTTTTACCACTTCACCGACAACGCTCTACGTCTACGACGACGCCACTAACCTCAAGTCCGTTACCAATCCCAACGGCATGCGGACGGTTTACACTTACGATTCCCAGAATCGCCTGACCGATGAGGTCGTGACCAACACCGCAACGGGCAACAGCCTCTTCGCCGAGCACACCGATTGGCAAAACAACGGCGAAAAAGCCGATGTCGTCGACACCCGCTACAGCGCCGACGGGTCGGTCTTCTCCAAAACCCAAATCGCCTGGACCTACGACGGCGAGGGTCGCCTGACCAGCGAAAGCCTCAGCGTCCTGGCTGGCAGCGGCGCTGGTGTGCCAGCGGCTTACGCCGATGTCTTTGCCTACGACCTGGACAACAACCGGACTCAGGAAAACACCAACGGCGGTAGCGTCGTCTCGGGCGGCCTGGCCGTTAATTATATCTACAACAGCGACGATCAGCTCACTGACGAGAAGCAGACCCAGTTCGGCGGAGGGATCGTCTATGAAATCACTTATTCCTACGATGCCAACGGCAACCTGACCCAAAGCGTTCGCACCGGGACCAGTGCCTCCACAAGTACCTACACTTACGATCTTCGTAATCGGTTGGTCAGCTCCACCGTTGGCGGCGTCACGACCACGTATGGCTATGATTCGAATGGCATACTCGTGTACCAAAGCAGCATCGGAACTTCAATTTACTACCTTAATGACCCACAAAATCCAACAGGTTACTCCAAGGCAATCCAGCAATCAGCTACTCAAGATGGGGCGCCTTCTCTAAGCTACGTCCTGGGCTTTAGCGTGATCGCTCAAAGCGACTCTTCGAATGGCACGCTTTACCTTTTGACCGATGGGCACAACTCAACACGGGCTTTAGTTAGCGCGAGCGGCGCGATCATCTCAGGCCAGACCTTCGATTACGACACTTTCGGCAGACCTCTGAACTTCAACCCCACCAGTGTGAAGACGGTCTGGTTATTTGGCGGTGACGGTTTCTATGATCCCGCCACAGGTTGGACCTATCAATTGGCTCGCTGGCGCGATGGCTTCTGGTTCACCCAAAGCGACACCACAAGCGGAAACAACCAAGATCCCCCCACTCCCCACAAAATTATGTATGGTAGGCCCAAACCAATCA
>CAZCKE010000307.1:0-884 GCA_964499005.1 uncultured Tepidisphaeraceae bacterium | reverse complement strand
CCACCCCAAATGTAGGTTTGCTAGTTGCAGTCCCGTCAATGGTTGGTACCCTAGCGGACATGATGATGTTGGAGGAGGGGCCAATTTCGGGGGCATAGCTTCGGATGAAGCGTTTGCCTTGGCTGACCAATATAGATTCGATGAACTTGCAGGCCTAGCAACCACGACAAACTATATAGAGGGGAATTTCGGTGCCGTGCAGGCGGCTAGTAATTTTGACACTAGTCTACTTGGGACGAGCCTTGGCTCCGTAGATTTGGGAACTAATGAGCTTACGTCATGGATGCAAAACACCATCACATCAATAAGTGGGTGGCTAAATGCCTCACCAACCACTGTCACACAAGGTTTTATACAAGGAGCATGGGCTGGCATACTAAACGTCGCCAATGATCTCACCCTTCACCAAATCAACAGCCTCAACGACTACAGAAATTCATACTGGGCAACGACAGGGCTAGCCGGGACTTCGACTGAAACGTGGTCAAATATTTTTGCCTGGTCTGGAACAGCGGCGCTTTATCTTGCCGCTGGCGTCAGTTACTACAATTGGGCAACCACTCCACCGCCAACTTTATATCATTTTACCAGCTTAGAAGGGGCAGCAGGAATCGCACAGCAAGGAGCAATTCGAGCTAGTCCAGGGCTCTTCAATTCGACGCCCAGCGTTTATCTGACAAGATTTACGAGCCCCCTCCTGGCGCGAATATACGGCGCTGCGTCCGCACAGGCAATGATACCAGTATCATCCGCAGGCTTGCCGTTATCGCCTGTTTGGTGGCTTCCGGGCGCGTTCAAGGCCGTTGGTGTCAGTATCTTATTATGAGGATGAAATGTTGAATGCGATAATGATTACTTTCTCAATGTTTGGCATCGCAGTTGTC
>CAZCKE010000306.1:0-5360 GCA_964499005.1 uncultured Tepidisphaeraceae bacterium | reverse complement strand
TGGGATCGAGCGTACGAATCGCAGAGTCGTGCCTCCGTGCCGGAGGATCTCGAAAGGGCTCTAGCCAGGAATCCCCGCGCCGAGAAGTTCTTCGCGACCCTCGATTCACACAACCGTTACGCTGTTCTGTTCCGGGTGCAGCACGCGAAGAAAGCCGAGACGCGCGCCCGTCGCATCGCCCAGTTCGTGGAGATGCTCGAGAGAGGGGAGAAGCTGCATCCCTGAGCGCCACGGCGATCGACCGCGTGCGACATGTCGTTGCGATGAAGGCGACGCGCACCGTTTCCGGGTGGGCTCGGACCCTGACGCGCTCGCTCGATGAATGACCTTGCCCCGCGGCGTCAGCCGCCCGCGGGCGGGGCCTCGCGACTGAGCGAGCCGGTCATTGACTCCGGATAGCGGAGGCCGGCGGCGCAGCCGATGGGGAACGCGACGTCGAGCGCGGCCATGTCGGCTTCGTCGAGCGACACGCGGAACGCCTCCAGGTTGCGTTCGACGTTATCCGGACGTCCCATTCCCACGAGCGGAACGAGATCGTCGCCCTTGCGCAAGATCCAGGCGAGCGCGACCGACGAGGTCGCAACGCCCTTCTTCGCGGCCATCTCGTCGAGGGGCCGCAGGCGCGCGACGTTCGCCGCGAGGTTCGCTCCCTGGAAGCGCGGCACCTGGCTGCGCCAATCGCCGGCCGCCAGATCCGCGGGCGTGCGGATCTTGCCGGTGAGCAGGCCACGGTGGAGCGGCGAATACGCGACGAAGGTGATGCCGAGGGAGCGCGTGACCGGAAGGAGATCGCGCTCCGGATCGCGCTGCAAGAGCGAGTACTCGGTCTGGAGCGCGGCGATCGGGTGGACCGCGTGCGCGCGGCGGATGGTCGCGGGCCCCGCCTCGGAGAGGCCGATCGCGCGGACCTTCCCGGCCTGCACCATCGCTGCCATGGCGCCGACGGACTCCTCGATGGGCACGTCGGCATCGACGCGGTGGAGGTAGTAGAGGTCGATGTGGTCGAGGCCGAGGTGCTTCAAGCTGCGGTCAACCGCCTCGCGCAGGTACGCCGGGCTGCCCTTGCTGGCCTTGGTGGCGACGACGGCCTGGTCGCGCCGATCGCGGACGGCGCGGCCGACGAGGCCCTCGCTCTTGCCGTTGCCGTAGGCTTCCGCGGTGTCGATCAGCGTGATGCCCGCGTCGAGCGCGCGGTGGATGGCGAGGACGCCAGCCTCGTCGTTGCGGGTATCGTACCAGCCAGCGAACGCCATGGCGCCGAGCGCGATCGCGCCGACGCGCACCTCGCCCTGGCCGAGCTTGCGAGTGTCGATCATCGTGCCTCCGTTGCTCCGTTGCTCCGTCGTGCCATCGACCGTACACACTGGGCGACCGCCAGGCTACTGCTTCTGGTGCGCGCCAAAGCGCTGCACGGCGCAGCGAACCGCGACCTCTCCGGGCCGGATCACTCACTAGCATTCATGTCTCATGCGGATCACCAAATCAGCGCTGTTGAGTCATTGGCCTACGTCGATCGGCGACACCGTCGTGCAGGTGCGTAGCACCCGGGCATGATCAGGCTGCCAAGGCATCGTGGAGGGCTCGAACGCAGCGATCGTTGTCGCGCGTCGAACCGACAGTGATGCGCATGCACCGCTCCAGCAATCCGGGGCGGGAGACATCCTTCACGAGGATGCGCCGTTCGAGCAGGCGCTCGTGGATCACCGACGTCGCAGCCGGGATCCGAATGAGAATGAAATTGGCTTCGCTCGGAAAGACGGTCACGCCCGGTACGCTCCGAAGGCCGGCTGCGAGCGCACATCGAAGATCGATGACCGCCTTGGCGCGCGCGTCCAAGCGCTCCGGCCGCAACAGGAGGGTCGTCGCGAAAGCGATCGAGAGGGCGCTAAGATTCCATGGGAGCCGGACCTTATCCAGCTCCGCAATCGCATCGCGCGCGCCGATGAGCGCGCCGACGCGCAGACCGGCGAAGCCGATCTTGGAAAACGTTCGTGTAACGAATAGCCCGGGCGTCGTGCGTATTCTTCGAACCATCGAGCGGAGCGCGGGACCGCCGGCCGCAAAATCGATGTAGGCCTCGTCGATGACGAGCGCCGCGTCCATTCGTCGTGCAAGGCGGTCGAGCACCGCTCCATCGAAGGTATTACCCGTCGGGTTGTTCGGTGACGCGATGATCGCGAGTGCCGGGTGGTGCTCCTCGATGGCGGCGGCGAAGATACCCTCGTCGAGCGCGAAGCTTGGGTCGAGGGGCACTGCGACGGGACGCGCACCGTTCGTTCGCGCGATGACCTCATAGTAGGGGAAACTCGGATCCGGGTAGAGGACGGTGGCCGGCCGGCCGGACCGTCCGCCGCCAAAGGCGGTCATCAGCAGGGCGAGAACTTCGATCGAGCCATTCCCGAGGAGGATCTCGTCTGGATCTACGTCCCACCGCCACGCGAGCGCGCGTCTCAGCGGCTCACCCGTGACGTCGGGATAACGATTCAACGACACGTGCTCGAGGGCCGCGCGAAACTCTTCTGTCTCGGCGGAATCTGGTGGAAACGGGAGCTCGTTGCAATCGAGACGTGCGAGGTCCGGGCCCGCCGAGCCGTAGTCGTAGAGCCGAAACGGCGAGAGCTCGGCAAGCCCCGGACGCAGGTGGTCTCTCCAGCTCATGACGGCCTCCAGCGGATCAGCGCCGCGCCGCAGTAGTCGCCGGCATGTGGGAAGCCTCCGGGGGGGAGTAGCATTCCGGGTGCCCGTTTGCCCAAGCGGAGTGCGTCGTCGACGTTGATGGGAATGCCGGCCCCGAACAAGTTGCCGTAGGTGTCGAACGTATCGTGGTGACGTTCGGGCGGAAGCTCGAGGGCTTCGCGCCAGTTGCGGACGAAGATCGAGTTGGGCTGGTTGGTGACGAGCAGATCGATATCGCGGACACGAACGCCCGCGTCTCTGCACGCGCGCTCGATCATGTCCGGCACAAGACGGTTGCCGCGCTCGATGATCGACGCCACACGTTGCTCGGTGAATCGAATGCTAATTGGGGTCCGTCCCGGCTCCCAATACCGACGACCGTCCGCGGCGGCCGCCTCCATGTCTCGCGCGAACTCGCCGTGGCACTCGTGGATGACAGAGAGCACGGGGGACGCGTCGGCCACGGCGACGTAACCGACGCCGCAGCCGTCGCCAGGAACCGGGGCCTGGGAATGCAAACGCACCTCGTTGTTCGAAAAGACGCGGCCGCCTGCGTTCTGCACATTGCATAGGAGGGCGCCGCGCGCGTCGCTGCTCGAGAGCATCAGACGCGCGAGCTCGATCATGTAGATGAACGCGACGCAGCCCGAATTGTGAAGGTCCACTACCCAACGTGGCCGCGCACCAATACGGTGCGCGACTTCGGCGCCACACCCGGTGAAAGCCTGATCAGGGACAGCGACGTTGGTGAAGAGGAGGTCGATGTCTCTTGCGACATTGATGTTCTGTTCACGAATGAGACGCGCCGTGGCGCGCTCGATCATGTCCGCGGCGCTCTCGTCGGGGCCCACGTGACGTCGCGTCGTCGGGGCGGTGAACATGCCTTTCCTCGCCGCTGCGTCAGGGGCGAAGAAGTCGTTCGTAATGACGCGCTCCGGTAGGTAGCTCGCTACACCGAGGAGGCTCACGGTTTTCATGGTGGGCCTTCACGCAGGCGCGGTGCGACAGAGATGCCCCGTCGGTGTCGAAACTCCAGGATGCTCTTAAGATTCGCGAGCTCGATACTGTGGCCGGCGTAGAAGAGCGGCCACCAATCGCCCACCCAGTCGCGCTTCGGATCGCTGCAAAGGTCCGGGAAGGGATTCTTCTCGTAATAGGGGTGGCGGCAATTCGTCCAGATGACGACCGAACCAGCTCGCTTGAGCACCGTCTGGGCGGGGATGATCCGATTGAGGTAGATCATCCACAGCTCGCTTCCTTGGTCCCACGCGCAGTGGTAATCGACCGTGAGCGCGCCCTCGTGGGACACCGTGCGGCAGTAGATCGGTGTCCGCCCCGAATCGACGCCGACGAGGAGCCCCTGAGGCCCGGCAGGGCGCAGCTCGCGCACCGAGTAGGTCCACTCGAGGAGGCTGTACGGATTGGCCATGTACTCGAAGACCTTCTCGGGCGGGCAGTCGATGTGGCTTTGGATGGTGATGAAGGGGCCGTAGACCTCTTCGTGGCGATAAACGGTGTGGGTCATCTCGGTGATGCGCTCACCGAGCGCCTCGCGGTCGAACTCCTCGCACCGAACCAAGCCGGGGATACCGGCGAGGCCCG
The DNA here is from genome assembly GCA_964499005.1 of uncultured Tepidisphaeraceae bacterium. Taxonomy (GTDB): domain Bacteria; phylum Planctomycetota; class Phycisphaerae; order Tepidisphaerales; family Tepidisphaeraceae; genus CAZCKE01. Next base: position 1,082 of record CAZCKE010000306.1, on the reverse strand, counting down.
AAGGATCGAGCGCAAACTCGTCAAGCATGGTCCGCCTCACGTGCCACGGCGGTCGCCGTCGGCGCTCGCTCCTGGAAGGTCGTGAATGCGGGAACCTCCACGCGATCGAGCTCCACCGAGATGACCGACGGTCCGGCGTGAGCGGCGGACGCCTCGAGCGCGCACGAGAGCTCTCTATCCGTGGCGCAGTCCACGGCGGGCAGGCCAGGGAACATCGCCGCGAGCCCGGCGCCCAGGTGGGACGCGCGAAATGCATTGTAGCCCGCGTTTTCGCCGAGCAGGAGCCGCTCACGCACGAGGCACATGCCGTGCGCGCGGTTGTTGAAGATGACGTATGTGATCGGGAGCGAGTGTTCGATCGCGGTGTGGATTTCCATGCCGTGCATGAAGAACGCCCCATCTCCCGCGAGCACAATGCAGCGCCTGCCAGTCGCGAGGGAAGCTCCTGTCGCTGCGCCAAACGCCCAACCCATTCCCGCCATCCCCATCGCAACCAACCACCGCCCGCGGGCGGGTGCGTGAACATAGTGGATGGCGTTCGCGCCGGTATTGCCGGCATCAACGAGCACCACGGCTCCATCAGGGACGGCCAGGTCGACCGCACGGAGTGCGGTCGCGGAAGACAGGAGCGACGAGCTGGAAGCAATTGCTTCGGTCGCCGCCGCTGGGGCGCGCTCGGGCGCGCCCGCACGACCGGTGTCCCCGAGACGTACGATGAGCGCTTGCAGCGTGCTCGAGAGGTCGCCGTCAACGTGAAGACTCTCGGCCCCGGAGACGAACGGGCGATCGTGACCAAACGACAAGAGTCTTTTTTCACCAAGCGCTCCCTCACCCTCGAGGCCTTGCCGGGCGAGCAGGGGCAGTCGGGTGCCCACGACGACGACGAGGCGCGCGTCGACGATGCTTCGCAGGACGGCCGCATGGCCCATCGCGCCCGATACGCCGATGAATCGCCCGTGTCGGTTGTCGAAGGCATCGCGCCCGTCCGGCGTCGTTGCGACACGGGCGTCGAGTCTCTCGGCAAGAATGGCCCGCTGTTCCCGGGCGGGCTGCTGCCCTGGACCTATTACCTGCAGTCACGG
>CAZCKE010000305.1:0-5387 GCA_964499005.1 uncultured Tepidisphaeraceae bacterium | reverse complement strand
AATGATCTTCGTTCGCATCGTCTGACACGCCCATTTACTATATCGGGTATCCATGGCCGAGAAAATTATCCGCGATCCCGTACATGACGTCATTGCCTTCCGTCTGGAACGGCCGATGGATGCGATGCTCTTTCGGCTGATCAACGCTGCCGAATTCCAGCGCCTTCGCCGCATCCGTCAGCTCGGTATGGCGTCGTTGGTTTATCCCGGCGCGGATCATTCGCGATACTGCTACAGCCTGGGGGGCTAGGAAACAGCCCGTTGGAGGGTCGAGGAATTTGGCCGTTCGTTTTCGATCGAGTCCGATCAAGCCGCCGTCTGCCTGGCTGCCGCTCTCCTGCACGACCTGGGTCATGGCCCGTTCAGCCATCTCTTCGAGCACGTCAGCGGCATCTCGCACGAAGAATTAACCCGCTGGATCGTCCAGGACCCCTCCAGCGAAATTCATCGCGTCCTCAAAGAATACGATACGGCAATGCCCGACCGGGTCGGTCAATTTTTTCAGGATCAGCCGCGCCGCACGTTTCTCAACGACATTGTTTCCAGCCAGTTGGATGCCGACCGTTTCGATTATTTACTTCGCGATAATTTACACACTGGCAGCCGTTACGGCGATTTTGACCTGGGTTGGCTTCTTCACGCGCTGACCACGGATCAGTCCGGCTCACGTTTGGCCGTTACCGCCAAGGGGATTAGCGCCGTCGAAGCTTATCTGCAGTCCCGTTATCACATGTATCGCAACGTCTATTTCCACAAGGTCGTGCGCGCGGCCGAAGGAATGCTCAAGCTGGCTCTGCAACGGGCCGGTCGTTTGGCGGCGCAAGACCGCCTCCCTTGGCCCGCGCGCGAAGACGGCGTTTCAAAATTGCTCCTGGGCCGCCGATTATCCATCGACGAATTCACCCAACTCGACGACGTCTCATTGCTTCATTGCTTAAAGCTCTGGATCGATGCCGACGACGTCGTGCTCTCTAGGCTCTGTAAGGGCTTGTTGTTTCGCGGGTTATTCAAAACGATCGACCTGACCGCCATCGACGATCCCGACCGCCTCGCCAGGCTCATTGAATCCGCCCGAGCCGCTGTTCGAGCTGCGGGTGGCGATCCCACCGGGGATATCTTCTACGATGAGCCCTCTGATGCCCCCTACGAAATCTATGATGGCCAATCATCCACTCACGACATCTTCATACGCGACAACACCGGGAACCTCGGCAGCTTTGCCTCCCGCTCCCCTCTGCCCCAGGCACTGGGCCGCCAACTGATGTTTCGCCGGCTCCATGTCGCCGCGGCATATCGAAATGCTGTCGAATCCGCCCTGCGGCAATAACTGCGTCTTATCGGACGATTCTGTCACTTTCCTATGGTAACCTTTCCCTAACGTACCGTCATTCGGGTTGTCTATTAGCCAAAGCCCGCGAATCAGCGCGTATTTACGTAGGCGGCCGCGGGATTGTGATTTAGAATAGGCCGGCGCGAACCGAGTTAATGTGGATTTCGACTGCGGATGAGGCTCGATTATCGGGCACGCCAGAACATTCTGGGGTTCGAAGAAATTGATATGTCGCTCACAGCAACGACACCAAGCATTGACCAGTCTGGCGCTCCCCAGCGCCCGGTGTCATTGCCTGCCGACGGCAGGGATGTGGCGTCCGAAGGCCGACAGCGCCGCGCCGTCCAGATTACCAATCGCGTCCGCCGTGATGGAAAATTTTTCCGCCTCGGCGATGAAAAATTTTACGTCAAAGGAGTCACCTACGGCCCCTTCGCTCCCAACAGCGAAGGCGAGCCCCTCCCTTCTCCGCCACAGGTTCGCCGCGATTTTGCTCAAATCCTCGAGCTGGGCGCCAATTGCGTCCGCGTCTATCACGTCCCTCCTCCCTGGTTCATGGATCTGGCCCAGGAAATGGGCCTGAAAATTTTCCTGGACGTGGCCTGGCCCAAAAACCTGACGTTCGTCGGCGATGCCGAACTCACGCGAGCCGCGCGTTCTGCCGTGCGCTCCGCCACGCAAGCCTGCGGCAATCACCCCGCGATCTTCGCCATCAGCGTCGTCAATGAGATTCCCTCAGACATCGTCCGCTTCGTCGGCCGCGCCCGCATCGAGCAGTTCATCGACGACTTGGTCGCCGTCGCCAAATCCGAAGCCCCCGATTGCCTGATTACCTTCGCCAACTATCCGACCACCGAATACCTCCATCCCGCCAGTGTCGATTTTGTCTGCTTCAACATCTACCTCCACGACGATGCGGTCTTCCGAAATTACCTGGCCCGCCTACAGAATATTGCCGGCGATAAGCCCCTGATGCTCGGCGAATACGGCATCGACACCTTCCGCGAGCATACCCCCGAGGCTCAGGCCGACATTCTTTCCCGTCACGTCCGCGCGGTCTTCGAGGAGGGCCTCGTCGGCACGTTCATCTTCAGCTACACCGATGACTGGTTTACCCACAATTACCAGATCGACGACTGGGCTTTCGGCCTGACGACCCGCGACCGCAAGCCCAAGCCCGCCTTCGCCGCCGTGCAGCGCATCTTCCAGCGCGTCCCGCAGACCGCCGAGGACGTCAAGCTCCCGATGTGCAGCATCGTCATCTGTTCCTACAACGGAGCCAGCACTGTTGAATCCTGCCTGCGCTCGATGCAGAAGCTTCGGTATCCCAATTTCGAAGTCGTTTTCATCGACGACGGCTCAACGGATAACACGCAGGAAATTCTCGCCCGCTTTCCCCAAGTGCGCAACATTCGCCAGAAAAACATGGGCCTCAGCTACGCCCGCAACGTCGGCATGAGAGCCGCCAAGGGCGAGATCATCGTCTATACCGACAGTGACTGCGAAGCGGATGAGGACTGGCTCTATTATCTCGCCCTCTCTTTGATCCGCAGCAATCACTCAGGCATGGGCGGTCCCAACCTGATCCCCGACGAAGGCTCCTGGGTCGCCGACTGTGTGGGCCTCTCGCCCGGTGGTCCCACCCACGTCATGATCGACGACCGCACCGCCGAGCATGTTCCCGGATGCAACATGGCCTTCTACGCCTCCATCTTGCGACAGGTGAACGGCTTCGATCCGCAATTCCGAAAAGCCGGCGACGACGTTGACGTCATCTGGCGAATTCAAAACCAGGGCCACAGCATCGGATTCTCTCCCGCCGCTCAGGTCTGGCACTATCGCCGCAACACGATCAAAGCCTATCTCAGGCAGCAGCGCGGCTACGGCGAAGCCGAAGCGCTCCTCAAATACAAACACCCCGACCGCTTCAACACTCTCGGGGCCAGCCACTGGCCCGGCAAAATATACGGCGGCGACCAGATCGGAGTCCGTCTCGGCAGCGACGTCGTCTATCACGGCACCTTTGGTACCGGTTTGTTCCAGACGATCTACCGCCGGCCCGCGTCGCTGGCCGCCATGATGATGATGAGCGTCGAATGGCACCTCCTGGCTGCCTTCACGCTGGTCCTGTCATTGGCGTATTGGCCGCTCGCGTTCGTTGCGGTGGCCATGTTTCTGACGCCTCTGATTCTGGCAATCGTCGCCGCTTTGCAAGCACCGATGCCTCGTCATCGCCATCCGCTGAGCCGTCTGTTAATTACTTATCTAAATTTTCGCCAGCCCGTCGCGCGCGGCTGGGCGCGATACAGCGTCCGCCTCAAGGCCAAAGTCCTCAAGCGAGAGGCCGAAGGCTACCAGCGCACCGCCGCTCTCCCATTCGATCCCGCCGATGGCCGGACGCTCCGCTATTGGCACGACACTCAAGATCGCCTGGGGCTGCTCCATCAGATTAAATCTGAAGTCTTCGCCGCCGGCTGGCGCATGCGTCTCGATAGCGGCTGGCACGATTGGGACATGGAAATTTACGGCAGCCGATACGTCAAAGTCCGCCTCACCACCGCCACCGAGCATCATCATGGCCGCGGCATGCTTACTCGCGTTCGCGTCGAACTGCGCCAAAGCCGCTTCGGCCAAGTGCTGATGGTCGGCGCGATGATCCTGGCGGGTCTGCTCATGCTCGACGTCTGGCCCTTCAGCCGGCCCGCAATTCTGATCCCGCTCACCTGGTGGGCAATGTATCTGATTAATCGCCGCAAGGTCACGACGCCCATTCTGGGTCTGATCGACCATGCAGCCGAAGCCGCGGGTTATATGCCGATCCTTTCTTCGCCGCGCCCTTCTCCTGTTCCCGTCGCCCCTCAGCCGGTCGCAACGCCGCAACCTTCGCCATCGCCCGCCGCTCCGGCCCGACCCGCCGACGGCCCCGATTTACCCGAAGAAGACGGACAACTTTCCGTCGTGTGAATCGAATAAACCAAATCACATGCGTTTCTACCTCAGGGCACTGAGCTATTTTCGCCGAGACCTGCCTTTGATCATCGTGTCACTGGCGCTGCTGGGCCTTTCGACCTTGGCCAGCGTCATGTTGGGACTGGTGTTCAAGGTATTGGTCGATTCGATTTTCTCACCGACCGCGCATCCCTTATGGGTGAACCGCGCATTTGCCGGCTTGGTTCGTTTGCTTGGCATCGCTCCCGATCACCGCAACCAGCAGGTGCTGGTTCTGGCCGCCCTTGTGATAGCGTTACGTTGCGGGCAGGAAATCCTGGCAATGGCCCAGCGCATCATGAATGCCCACGTCGCCTATCACGGTTTGATGCGCGTCCGCTGCGATCTTTTTCGCAAGCTTCAGGAACTCAGCATCGGCTATCACAAATCCCAACCCCAGGGCGATGCCATTTACCGACTCTCCTACGACACCGGCGGTTTTCAAACCATACTGACCGTTTTGGTCAATAACATTCTCGTCGGCTCGGCGACGCTCCTTCTCATGACCTTTTTCATGCTCCAGATGAGTTGGCAACTGACGATCATGACGCTCGCGGTCGCGCCGCTGCTGCTCTGGACCACTCGCCTGTTTGCCGGCCCGCTCAAACGCCGCTGGATCGAGGCCAAGGAAGTCGATACGGAACTGACCACTGTCGTGCAGCGCTCCGTCGCGTCGATCGGCCTGATGCAGGCGTTCGGCCGGGAAGCCGATGAATTCAATCGCTTTCAGGACACCGCGCTCAGCAGTGTGCGAGCGTATCTCCGCCAAACCTGGCAGGATTCCTGGTATTGGCTCTTCGTCGGGGTGATCTTCGGCATCGGATATGGCGTGATCCTGGGCTACGGTGGCTGGAAGGTCAGCCAGGGCACGCTGGAACTGGGCAGCCTGCTCACATTTCTGTATTACGTCAATCAAGTCTACGGCCCCCTTCAATCCATCGGCGGCAGCGGCGCCAGCATCCAAAGCGGCGTCGCTGGCGTCCAGCGAGTCTTCGAAGTCCTCGATCGCGATTCGGTCATCAAGGATTCGCCCAATGCCATCCACCTACCGCGCCAATCCCGTGCCCTG
>CAZCKE010000304.1:0-5452 GCA_964499005.1 uncultured Tepidisphaeraceae bacterium | reverse complement strand
GGTCCCCGGGTCCGCCCGGCCCGACCAGTTTGCCCGCGCCGTCCAGGGCCACCTGCCCGGCGGTGGCGACCCAGCGGCCGCGTCCGGTCACCGCGTGGCTGTAACCCGGGCCGGGCGCCAGCCCGTCGGGCGCCCGGAAATGCTGAAGTGCCGACACGTCCTGATCCTCTCCGTTCCGTGCGGATGTCCCGGATCCAAGGCTAGCGGCGCCGCCGGTTCGTCCTCGCAGGGTTTCTTCGGTGTAGTGATCAAATTGATTCAGGTGATCGACATCGGCGCCAATGCTCACCAGTTTTTCATGAAATACGGGCGCATCGGTAATGTTCATGTTCATCGCGTAGTAGTCGCCGCGAGGCAAACCCGCCGCGGCGATCAGCGCCACGACACCGACCAATCCCTCGATGAGCATTGCGCCGTAGCCGATCGTCCGCGCGTGGGATTCGCGTGTGATCATTTTGGGCGTGGTTCCGCTGCTGACCAGCGCATGAAATCCACTGATAGCTCCGCACATGATCGTGATGAACAGAAATGGAAAAATTCGGCCGGGTATTAACGCCGAACCGCTCCCGACCACGGGACCGCCGCCAGCGAAGAGCGAATTGTATGCCGGCGCTTCCAATTTGGGATTCGCCAGAATGACTCCAATGACCAGCGCCGCCAGGGTTCCAATCTTCAGAAAGCTGCTCAGATAATCACGAGGAGCCAGAAGCAACCAGACCGGCAGCACGCTGGCAACAAAGCCATATATCGCCATGGCAACGATCACCATATTCGCTGGAAGATTGAAAATATCAGCCAGGAGGGATTGAGAAGCCACCCATCCGCCCGCGAACGTCGCCCCGATCGTCAGCACCGCGCCGATCAATGATGCTTCGATCACCCGCCCTTTTCGCAGCCTGTTCATGTAAAAGCCGATGAACAAGGCGATTGGAATCGTGCAGAAAATCGTGAAGGTCCCCCAGGGGCTGCCGCGAATCAAACGCTGCGCCGTCGGCGGCAGATCCACAACACCGTTATGGGCGTTCAGGTCTGCCCCATACGGCAGTACCTCCATATGAAAGGGCTCGGAAATCAGCATTGAATTGCCGCCGCCCCATTCCAATCGCGTGCCCGCTGGAATGATATATTCGATATGCTCGTGACCTCCCTTCTCACTGTAATCACCATCGAGATCGGCATTCGACGGCAAAATCAGCCTGCTATGAGGCGGGAATTTGACTTTTTCTCCCCCCAGCGCTTTGACGACCACTTTCCCCAATCCGGCCAGCGCAATCACGATGATGAACAAAATCGCCACCATCGCGGCAATGCCCGCGACCTTGCCAATCTGATCGTATGCGATCTGCGCCAAGCTCTTCGCGTCATAGCGCGTGCTGATCGCCAGCACCAGGAAATCCTGCACAGCCCCCGCGAGGCAAACTCCGATCACGATCCAGAGTAACCCCGGCATGTACCCGAATTGCGCCGCCAACACCGGACCAATCAACGGTCCCGCCCCGCTGATGGCCGCGAAATGATGGCCGAACAAAACCCATTTGCTCGTAGGATGAAAATTATGCCCATCGTTGAACCGCTCGGCAGGAGTCGGGCGGGAATCGTCCAAGCTCGCCACCCGCGCGGCGAGAAATGCGCTGTAATAGCGATAAGCAATCGCCATTACGCACAAGATCACGATCAATAGCGGCATCGCATGCATGAATTGTCCGGCGTGAATTCGGCCAGCTCGACTATCGCCCGTTGCGCAAAGATTATGTTAGCAATTTTCGCCCTCCAAAACAGCACGTGATAATCATTTCTACGCTCGAAGATGGAGGCCCTGTGACACTCTCGCGGCTCACGTCCATTTTGATTGTCGTCGTCATCGGCCTGATGTCGCTGGGAGCGGAGTCGAATTCAGGCAAGAAAGCCATCGGTGCGGACGAAGTGTATGCCGGCGCGGTTCAAATTTGGAGTCGCGGCGATGAGAGCGGCGCGGCAAAAGTGGTTGATCAAGCTCGCAAGTCGTTTCCTTCGGATATGCGGTTTGTGTTTTTTGCGGCTACCGATGCTTTCGCGCACAGGCAGGTCGATGATGCCGACGCGTTATTCACAACTGTCGCCGGTGCGATTCCGAACGAACCGTATGGACGGGCGGCAACCTGTGTGTTGAATCTGGATACCGCCACGGAGGTCGATGCAAATCTTAAATTGCTGGACGATCTGACTTCCGGGCATCCTGATGACCCGATTCTCTTGTGGGTGGTCGCGGCCCAATATGGCGCTTTCCAAAGAGACAACCCGGGGGCGCAACGATACGCCAAGTTATTGACGCTGGTCGATCCGGGGCCGGGAATCGTTCAGGAATCGTACGCGGATATTCTCGATCACATGAATCGTCCCGCCGATGCTCTGCCGCATCGTTTGCTTGCCGTCAAACTTTCGCCGTCGGGATCCTCATTTACGGGATTGGGCAACACGATGACCCGCCTGAAGCGGTGGAGGGAAGCCGATGCCGCTTATCAGCAAGCAACGAAGTTGGAGCCCAATAGAGCCGCCAATTGGCGCGCCTGGGCAGACAGTAAAACAGCCCGTGGAAACTTCCTGGCCGCGCCTTCGCTGATGGATCGCGCCGATCAGGCGGCGTCGGCCAAAATCAGCGCTCTGGCTCCGCCCCAACCGCTTTCCGATGAGGAGGCGCTCGGCCCGGCCGACCAATCGCTGACCGCCGATCAGTTTTACTCCGCGGCACTCCAAGCATGGATCGAGGGGAAAGTGAACGTAACCCTTGAGTTCCTCGACCATGGACTGGATGTTTTCCCCGACGACGCGCGAATCGCATATCTCGCCGGAGTCTGCCTTTTAGGCGAAAACCATAAAGACCAAGCTTACATGCTGTTTGACAGGATCCGCCTTGCCCGACCCAATTCGACGCTGGGCCGGGCGGCGACACAAGTGCAGGCTTCAACACGGCCCTATCCGATTACGTTGAACGATCCGCCGCATCAGTTGTCCGATATTGCCCATCAAAATCCCAACGATCCGGTATTGACATATTCGGCTATTCAGATTGCCGCCAATGGCGGGAATATCGACCTTCCGAGCGCGCTTTTCGATCAACTGATGCCGCAACTCAACCCCGGTGTGCCGGAAGTTCACGATGCTTATGGGGATTTTCTTTTACGGATACGCGAACCGCAAAAGGCCCTTGCCGAGCGCCAACTGGCGGTCAAGCTCAAACCAACGAGCGAGCGGTATCGGCTACTGGGAGTCACCTACACGATCTTGAAACAATGGCCTCAAGCCGATGACGCATTTCGAAAAGCGATAAATTTAGACCCTTCCAACCACAAGGTATCCGAGTCCTGGGCCTGGAGCAGGGAAATGAAGGGTAATGCCCAAGGCAACAATTAAATAAATATTAGGGACGTCTGGTTAAATAGATCGGGTGAGGCCGTCATGCGATGGACTGCCGGAATAATCGTGTTAACAATTCTGGCTTGCCATGCACTGGCGCAGGGTGAAGTGAACGCGCCGGAAAAATCGATCAGCGCCGACGATGTATTCAACGGCGCCATTCAAATCTGGACAACCGGCGACGATGGTGGCGCGGAGAAAGTCGTCGAACAGGCGCGGCAAACATTTCCCCACGATGCCCGGTTCATCTTTTTCCAGGGGGCGAGAATTCGGGGATATTTCGACCTCCAGAGCGCTGCCCCCTATTTCCAGTACGTCGCCAAGGCGATGCCAAATGATCCTTATGGACGCGCCTCCAAGCTGATCTTATCGCTCGACTCCGGCAGGGATATCGACGCCAATTTCAAATCGCTGGACGACCTCTCTGCCTCGAATCCCAAAGACGTGCTTCTGCTGTGGATGGACGGCGTGCAATGCCGAACCCATGATAAAAATGAGATTGGCGTGCAACGATATTCCCAGCTATTGAAGCTGATCGCTCCGGGACCTGGACCCGGGATTGTACATCAGACGTATGCGAATCTGCTGGACAACTTGAATCGATTTGATGATGCGCTGCCGCAACGTCAGTTGGCCGTAAAGCTTTCGCCCGCAACATGGTCATACGATGGGCTGGGCAATACCCTCACTAGCCTCAAGCGGTGGAAAGAGGCGGACGCGGCTTATCAACAGGCGACCTCGCGCGAGCCCAATGACGCCCGTTATTGGCGTCATTGGGCCTTCGCCAAAGCGAAAGCGGAAAACTATATCGCGGCACGACGCCTGCTCGAACTCGCAGAGCAAGCGGAGATGGCCAGCGTCACTCACTCCGCGCCTCCAACCGCCCTCTCGGATGAAGAAGCCCTGGGAATCGCGGAACAATCCTGGACGGCCGATCAGCTTTATGCCGCCGCTGTCAAAGCCTGGCGAGAAGGGGATGGAGATGCGGCCAATCTGCTTCTGAGTCATGGACTCGATTTCTTTCCGAAAGATATTCGTTTCACGTTTTTCGCAGCCACGACTCTGTGGAGCCAGCTCCGCAAGAATGCAGCACAGAAACTGTTCGAGCGAACCCAATCATTACAACCCGATTCGGCGCTGGGTCGAGCCGCGGCTCTGATCGTGCATCATTCCGGACCCCACGCCAGTTCCTACATCCAGGATGCTCCGGAGATGGCCACGATCGTGAGTGAGCGTCCCGATGATCCGGTCCTGTTGTTTGCCGACGCGGAATGGGGCGGGTTGACGACAGACCCCGCCGTTGCCGACCAGCTCTTCGAAAAGCTGGTTCCCCAATTGAGTCCCGGCACGGCCGAAATGCACGATATGTACGCTGCCCATCTCTTGAACACGCGCCAATTGGAAAAAACATTGAGCGAGCGAAGGATCGCCTTGAAACTCCAGCCCACCGCCCTTCGCTATGACTTGCTGGGGACGGCATTGAGCGATCTGCGGCAATGGCACGAGGCCGACGGCGCGTTTCGAAAAGCGGTTTCCCTGGATCCGGTGCAACCCGGAATCTGGGGGAGCTGGGCCACGAGCAAACAGCAGCGCGGGGATCAGGATGGATATAGTGAACTCATGACCAAAGCTCAAACAGCAGGGCTCCAATGGTACAACTCCCATCCACGTGGCGTGGAGGATGAAACCGCCTTCAATCCCGATTGAGATGATCCGAAGGCACATGAACTATCCAAGCCCTTGCGTCCGCCCCGTCGAATGACATATACGTGTCGTTGATGGCCAATCGCTTCACCATCTGGTGCAATGCCCATTTCCCCGACGCCGCCCAGGCGGAATTGATCGCCGGGACTTCATCGCATCGATTGATTTTCGCGGATCGGCAGGCGTCGAATCTTTCGCCGGGGAATCCCAATCCGCAGCTCGCGCAAGCGGACATCGCTTTTGGCCAACCCGATCCCAAGCAGATCATCGAGCTCCCATCGCTCCGATGGGTGCATCTCACCAGCGCGGGTTACACGCGGTACGATCAGGACGACGTTCGCGAGGCGCGCGGTCT
>CAZCKE010000303.1:0-5468 GCA_964499005.1 uncultured Tepidisphaeraceae bacterium | reverse complement strand
GCACCCTCTCGCTTCCAATCGCCGATGCGCAGAGGAATCAATGGCTGGAATATTATGGTGAGTTGAGCAATCTGGAAAACATCGCGAAGCTGAGGCAGGCGATCGAGCGCAAATCAAAGTCCATTGCCGAACATGATGTGAAGCTGAAAAAGAAACAGCCGGGGCGGAATATATCCATTCCGAAGAGTTGAGGAAGTCATCTTTTGAGCCGGATCAGGATTTGGCGCCGGCGGCGGCGAGGAGGTCTGCGTTGGTCTTTTGCTTGCCCATCACTTCGAGCAGCGTTTTGATCGCCTGGGTCGGGGACATGCTGCTGAGCAGGCGGCGAATATGCCGCGCCGCTTGAAGTTCTTTTTCCGTCAAAAGCTTTTCTTCCTTGCGCGTGCCGCTGGCGGCGATGTCCAAAGCGGGCCAGATGCGCTGGTTGGCCAGGCCGCGGTCCAGGCACAGTTCCATGTTGCCGGTCCCTTTGAACTCTTCGAAGATCACCTGATCCATCCGGCTGCCGGTATCGATGAGGCAAGTCGCCATGATCGTCAGGCTGCCGCCATTTTCGATTTTTCTGGCGGCGCCGAAGAGGCGCTTGGGAATTTCGAGGGCCCGATTGTCCAAACCGCCGGAAAGCGTGCGGCCTCCGCTGGGGCCCCCGGTGTTAAACGCCCGCCCCAAACGCGTGAGCGAATCAAGCAGGACCACGATGTTCTTGCCAAACTCGACCTCTCGCTTGCAGCGTTCGATGACCAATTGGGCCAGGTCGAGATGCTTTTCGACGGTGTTGTCGTTGCTGGACGCGTAAACGACGCCCGGCACGTTGCGCTTCATGTCGGTGACTTCTTCGGGGCGCTCGTCAACGAGCAACAAGACCAGCTTGACGTCGGGATAATTGTGATGGATTCCCCGCGCAATATTCTGAAGGAGGATCGTCTTGCCCGAACGGGGCGGCGCGACGATCAGCCCGCGCTGACCAAAACCGACGGGGGCAAGGATGTCGATGATGCGAGTGGTGCATTCCGCCGGGTTATGCTCCAGGCGCAGGATCGGTTCAGGATCCAGGGCGATGCCGTCATAAATCGCCGAGGTCTGTCCGTAGTCATCGGGCGGGCGGCCCTCGATGCTCTGAAGCTGATGAATGGCATCGCCGCGTGGGGTTCCGCGAAGCATCAGCCCGGGCCGTAGATTCAGTTCCCGGATGAGCCGGCGCGGGATCAGGCCCCGTCGCAATGGGCGGAGAAGCTGCGCGGGATCGCGGAGATGGCCGTCCTGACGGTCATCGGGAATATGCAAAATCCCTTCGAGGGATTCAGAATTCATGGTTTGCATGAAGCGTATAGTCCGAAACAGATTCGGCGGATTACCATGTGAAAACTGGTGATCCTCGACCCGAATGTCCGCCGTTAACCGATTCGATGCTCTTAACCGATGCGATGCTCAGAGCCCCTCGGTAGAATGGCTATTATACGTAAACTTGATTCAGGAGCAAACTCATGGAATTGTTGTCAAAATTGCAGGAAGACATGAAAACGGCCTTGAAAAGCGGACAGAAGGATCGTCTGGGGGTCATCCGCATGCTGATCAGCGATGTGAAAAATATCGACTTGGCCCCCAAGCCGACCACCGAAATGGAGGTTGTGGCCGCTTACGGCAAGAAGCTCCGTAAGAGCCTGGAGGAGTTCGAGAAACTCGGTAAGGACACGGAGGTTCAGAAGCTGCGGTTTGAGATCGCGGTCGTGGACGAATACCTTCCCAAGAAAGCGTCGGCCGCCGAAACCGAACAGATGGTCCATGATTTTCTTTCAAAAAACACGTTTACTGAGAAACAGGCCGGCCAGGCGATGGGAGCATTTATGAAAATCCATGGCACGGTCGTGGAACCGTCGGTTGTAAACCAGCTTGTGAGAAAGGGTTTAAGCGGAAAATGAGTGTCGGCCACCGACCATTTGGGCGTTAGATTCGGCAAAACCTTACTTCCGGGACTTGAGACTGGCCGATACTTATGGTTAGATTCACTGCGGGGTGGAGAGCCAACCGCCGCGTAAATGCCGTTAAGCCATCGATGTTCCATGGCCTACGGCTTAAAGGAGTAGCTCAAATGGCTAAGAACAAGAATTATTCGAATTCAAAACAGTCTAAAAATGTTTTTCGTCCCGCCGCAACGGCCGCCCCAGGCGGCGTCAAGGCGACCGTCACTCGCAACAGCCCCCTACCCAAAGCGGAACCCATCCGTCGTGAGGTAACTCACGAAGCGATAGCCAAGCGCGCTTACGAGATTTACATCTCCGGCAAAGGCGGATCGCAATTGGATAATTGGCTCAAGGCCGAACGCGAGCTTAAAGGCTATTGATCGCCCGGCCGTGGCGTTCACATCCACTCGATGAAATAGGCTGAATTGCTGTCATTATGCGCACTCAGGCGGCGCATTTGGTGGAATTTACGCCTATTATATAAGCATGGATTGGGAACCCGACGGAATGCCGCAGCGGATGAAGGTGCCGCTTTTCCCACTTCCCAATGTGGTTCTTTTCCCGCGCGCGGTATTGCCCCTGCATATTTTTGAGCAGCGATACAAAGCGATGACTGCCGATGCTTTGATAAGCGGGCGACTGATTGCCATGGCCCTATTGCGACCGGGATGGGAAAAGGATTATTACTGTCGGCCGGCGATAGAGCCGGTGGTATGCGTCGGCAAAATTTTAACATCAGAAAAACTCTCGGATGGGAAATACAATTTCCTGCTGCAAGGAACCCGCCGGGCGCGAGTCATCCGGGAATCGAGCCAGCGACCGTATCGCATCGCCGAGGTGGAATTGATGGCCGCCCCGCCCGTCATGGAAATTGACTTGCTCAATGAGCGCCAGCGGCTGTCGGATATCCTCAATCGTGACGCGGTGGCTCAGACGCAACTAGGGTGTCAGCTTCGCAGGATATTGGCCAGCCCCTTATCCACGTCCGACGTGGTCGATCTGATCGCATTTAATCTTTTACAAAATGTACCTCTCAAGCAAGCGCTTTTGGCTGAGGCGGACCCGTCCCGGCGGATATCGAGGTTGATCGCGGCGCTGGAAGAAGCGCTACCGGCCATTGAAACGGTCAGCGCGGAGCGCGGGGACAGAACCGTGATGAACTGAGTTTCGCCATTAGCGCTTGGTCCATTGTCATTTATCAGCTTGGCTTAAAACACGGATTTAGCTTGTTTAATCGGGTCCGGCTGATTGCATCGTCCCTTCCAACGTGCTAGATTTCCCCTGGCGGACACGGCTGTCCGCCGATGTTAATTCCTGTCGCCGCCGTTCATTGGGAAAGGGATGTCCCGATGCTTCTGCACCAGCTTTTTCGTGAATACGACCCGAGTCTCGATCTGCAGGACGTGGCGGATGTCGAAATCCGCGGCATCTGCGAGGATTCCCGTCTGGCCCGGCCAGGGGATTTGTTTGTTGCGCGGAATGGCACGCGCACGGATGGGTTGAAATTCGTAAAGGATGCGACGGCCCGGGGAGCGGTGGCCGTTGTGGGATCAACCCGGATCGGGGATTGCTGGCAGCCGCAGGTTCCGCTGGACAATCTATCGCGCGCGGCTTCGGAACTGGCTCATATTTTTTACGGCCGCCCCACCGCTCGCCTTCGCGTGCTGGGCATTACGGGCACGAACGGCAAGACGACGACCGTTTATCTGCTTCGCCATCTGCTGGGAAAATATAAACAAACCTGTGGCATGATCGGAACAGTGGAGATTGATGATGGCAAAATCCCGCGCGAAGCGATGATGACCACGCCGGGGCCGATTGAGATTGCTCAGCTCATGCGCGACATGTGCAATAACGGGTGTAAGGCCTGCGCGATGGAAGTTTCGAGCCATGCCCTGGATCAGAACCGCGTTTCGGGAATAGCTTTCGCGGGGTCCGCGTTTACCAACCTCACGGGCGATCATCTCGACTATCACGGCAATATGGAGCGATATGCGGAAGCGAAAGCAAAATTGTTCGTGATGCTCAACCAGGACTCGGTCGCCGTCGTCAATGGGGATGATCCGGCTTCAGAGCGAATGATCGCCCGATGCCGTGGACGGATTCTGCGATTTGGCTTTGGAGAAAACGCTGATTATCGCGCTGTGGATGTGGCGAGCAGTGGACAGGGGTCAAAGTTTATTTTGCAAACGCCGCGCGGCAAGACTCCAACGACTGTCGGGCTCATCGACAAACACAACATTGCCAACATTTTGACCGCCAGCGCATTGGCCGGTGAAGTCTTTGATCTCGACGCCGACCAGATTGCCGAAGGATTAGCGGATGCGTCTGGCGCGCCGGGGCGATTGCAATCGGTCCGGGCGGGCCAATCTTTTCCCGTGCTTGTCGACTATGCCCATACCGATGACGCTCTGGAAAATGTGCTGATGGCTCTGCGGCCCTTGGCGAAGGGAAAATTGCGGGTCCTTTTCGGCTGCGGCGGCGATCGGGATCGGACCAAACGGCCGCGCATGGCGCGCGTCGCGGCCCGGCTGGCCGATGTGGTTTATATCACCAGCGACAACCCGCGAACGGAAAATCCGCAGGCGATTTTGGATGAGATCGTGCAGGGGTTGCCCAAAAGTGTTTCGATCCCCGTCGTTGTCGAGCCGGATCGGCGGATGGCGATCGGGAAAATTTTGTCGGACGCCTCTCGAGAGGATGTGGTACTGCTTGCCGGCAAAGGACATGAGAATTATCAGATCATCGGCACCACCAAACATCATTTCGACGACGTCGAAGAAGCGGGTCGAATTTTGAGCGGCGGAGCGCGGGCCGCTTGAGGTTCATTTGATGAAATCCATTTCCCTTGTCGAGATCTGCAAACTGACCAGCGCCCGGCCGCTGGGTTCGGCGACGGTCAATCCCGCAATGGTCAGTTCCATTTGCACGGATTCCCGGCGGATTGTGCCGCAATGTCTGTTTGTCGCATTGCGAGGAGATCACTTCGACGGCCACCAATTTCTTGACGCCGCGGCCGGCGGCGGAGCCATTGCGGCTCTGGTGGATCGCCCCCCGCGCCCGCCGGGGCTGCCGCCGACCAATATGCAGCTCCTGCTCGTTCCGGACGCCAGGCTCGCCATGGGCCGGGTCGCGCGGCATGCGCGGCTCTGTCTCAAGGGCAAAGTCATCGGCGTTGCCGGCAGCAATGGAAAGACCGGCACAAAACAGTTGATCCATAGCGCACTGGGCGGAACGTCCAGTTCTCCCGTTCGGCGCGGCACGATTTCTCCCAAGAGCTTTAACAACAACATCGGTGTTCCCCTTTCGATTTTCGCCGCATGCCCCGATCATGATTATCTGGTGCTCGAACTGGGGACCAATCATCACGGCGAAATTCGCACTCTGGCCAACGTCGCCCTGCCGGACATCGCCGTCATCACCAATTGCTCGGATGAACACCTCGAAGGCCTTGGCGATATTGAAGGTGGTCGCACGCGACTGGTCGTCGATCACCGAGCAGGCGAA
>CAZCKE010000302.1:0-5479 GCA_964499005.1 uncultured Tepidisphaeraceae bacterium | reverse complement strand
GGTCTGGCCGCTGCACAAGTCCAATCGCATCAAGCGGATGGTGATCAGCACGTATCAGGCCGTCAGCGGCGCCGGCGCGTGGGGCGTTTACGAATTGGATGCCCAGCTCAAGGCCTACGCCAACGATCAGCCGATCGTTCGCGAAAAATTCCCGCACCAGATCGCCAACAACCTTTTCAGCCATGATACGGCGATTGCCCCCAACGGGTACAACGACGAAGAAAACAAAGTGATGCAGGAGACGCGCAAAATCTTCAACGATCCCAGGATCAACCTCACCATTACTTGCATCCGCGTTCCGATCCCGCGGGCCCACAGCGAGTCGATCAATATCGAATTCGAGAGGCCGGTGACGCCCGAGCAGGTCCGCCAGATTCTGGCCGGCGCTCCCGGCGTGCGCGTCGTCGACGACCGGGAGAAAAACCATTTCCCGATGCCACTGGAAGCCAGTGGACAGGACGACGTGCTGGTCGGCCGCATCCGTCAGGACCTCAGCCGCGACGACGGCCGCGGGATCGATTTATTCGTCGCGGGCGATCAGATTCGCAAAGGCGCGGCGACCAACGCGGTGCAGATCGCAGAGAAGCTGATCTGAAAAAATGTTGAATGCGGAATACCGTTGTTTTACTCCTTTCCCTGCGTCTCGCGAAAAGAGGCGGGGTGAGGGGTGGTATTTTCTCTTATCGAGATATAGCCCCTCGCGCTGACCTCTTCCCAGGATTACATGGGGAGAGGAGTTGGCGCATTGAGCATTTCCCTGGCTGCATCACCTCGCTATGCTGATCTTCCGAAGGAGTGTCGCATGACGCGATTCATCATCCCTAACTTTCATGTCATCCTGATTCATTTTCCTCTGGGATTGTTGGGCGCCGGGCTGCTGATCGAGATTTTCAGCTTTCTCTGGCGGCGCAGCAGTTTCCGGGACGCGGGGCGGTGGATGATCCTTCTGGGGACGCTGGCCATGCTCCCGGCGGCGACCAGCGGGGCGTTCGCGCTGCTGGACGTCATGAGCCAGGGCGGCGATGCGAGCAGCTCGTGGTTTCAATTGAAAGCGAATAGCGGGTTTTCCGCGCACGATTGGGAACTGGCCAAAGATCATTTCATTCTCACCGGCGCGGCGACGCTGCTGGCGTTGCTCGCGGTCCTGGCCTGGATGAGCGCCTCGGATCGCAGTCGCCGCCGCGTCTATCCGGCGGCGCTGATCGCCCTGATCGCCGCGATGGGAATGATGATCGCCGGCGCATGGCACGGCGGGGAGATGATCTATCGCCAGGGATTCGGCGTCGATGGCAAAAAGAGCGTCGAGGCCGATGCCACGCCTAATCCTCATCCTTCATGGCGCGACAAAATCGAAGCGTATGCCCCCGCCGGCCAGGTACATGTCATTCTGGCGGGAGTGCTCTTTGCTTTCGCGGCTGGTTCCCTGGGCGCTTCGCTGCGCCGGTCCAAGCTTTACGAAAAGGCCTGGATCATTGACCGCCCGGTCCAGAGCGCGGCCAAATCGTTATCGGCTCCCTCGCCGATGATCGCTGATCAAGATCCCACGACGATCCCGCTCATGGGGACCATTCGGACCGAATCGTATTCCGCGGATGTCCAGAATCAGCATCCGCCCACGGCGCGGTTTTGGATGCTGGCGCTGCTGGTCGGGCTTTTGGCGGCCACGTCGGGGCTTTATTTTGGCGGCTTTCTGACGGGGCCGCACGTGGTCGATTGGCCACGCTTGCGCAGCGTGATTCGCGACATCCGTTCACCTGACAATACTCGCATGGGGGCGCACATCATATTGGGGCTTTCGACCATCGTGCTGGTCTTTTTTTTGGCCATCTTCGCGCGATGGGCCCCCCGAAGCCGATTTTTGATCGGCTTCACCGCATTGCTGCTTTTACTTGTGATCGCGGCCCAGACGTGGATGGGAATTCTGTTGCTCTTCGACGGCGGCGGGGGGCCTTTGACGCGGTTTCAACCTGCCGAGGTTTCGGCGCAGCAATCCGCGCCGGCCGTGCCAATACCCGCCACGGTTCCGAGCACCCAGCCGGCGACGATGCCGCGGTGATCCGTTGTCTTATTGCTCGATCGGTTCGACGCTATTCACGTCGACGTGATAGATGCTCTGAATTTTCCCGGCGTCGTTCTTGCGAATATTGACATGGAGCTTTCCGCGGACTTTCACCGGGACATCGAAATAATAAACGCTCGAGCCATTGACGACATTGCCGTCGACAAAGTGCTGCGCCAGCGGCGGGCCCGAGAAGCAGCATTTGGTTTTTGAATAGACCAGTTGGAAATAGCTCAGGGTGTCCCCGCCGGCGCTGTGGGGCTGCCACATCTCGCCCACCATCATGACGTCCTTGCCTTCCAACTGCCGGAATTGCTCGGGAATATCTTTCATGGTGGCGCTGTACTGGTCCATGTCGAAGAGGCTCATCGCCTTGAGGTCCACTTCCTTGTACGCGCCGCGGTCGTGAATCCCGCCGGTGAATGCTTCGTCGAGCCACATGTAAATCGGAACGCCGGCGATTAGGAGAATGACACCGACGAACACGATGATGCGAAAGTTGATCCGCCCGCCCCAGCCGGGCTTGGGCGCTTCCATCGGACGCGGCTCATACGACAAATCGGGTGGCGGTGACATGCTCATGGTTATTGTTCTCTCAAAAAATCCAACCTACTTGGGGGCGGCTCGGACGCTGCTCGCGTCAATCTGGAAAATGCTCACGATAAATCCGCCGTCCTTTTGCTCCTCGACGTGAAGCGTTCCTTCGACGACCAGCTCATCGGGGAAATAGCTGACCGCTTTTCCCTTGGGGCAATGCACGACAATCGTATGCTGCACCTGCGGCGGCTGGCCATAGCAGCACGCAAACAGACTGGGGACCAGCGCAAATTCCGAAATGCTCTCCGCCTGATCCAGCGGAATCATAAACCCGTTGGTCTGAAAATGACATCCGTCCAGCTTCTTCACATCCACGGGGATGTTTCCGCCATTTTCCGCGTCGTAATCGAAATTGCCCAACTCCTTGATCGCCAGGTTCAGCGTCTGTCCGGCGGCGGGCGCTGCATGCGGCGACCGCTTGGAACTGTCCGGCACCACCGTCGCCTGCACCGGCTTACCGCCGGTCGCGATCTGCCGCTTGCAAATTCGAATCTGCTCCAGGACCGCTCCGAGCTTATCCGGCTGATCGGTCAGCATGTCCGCCGCCTTCTGAAGCAGCGGCAGGGCGGCGGCATATTCGCCCCGCGCCATGTCTTGGTTGGCCACCAGCCTCAACTGCCCCAGCTTGGCGGCATCGGTTGCCGGATTGCTCTGGGCGGTCGGTTGCGTAGCTGGAGCATCCGCCTTGGCCCCAATGGCCAAAGCCATCAATGCGGCAAAAACCAATATGCCGAATTTCATGCTCCCGCCTTTCATCCCTGAGTGATCTTAAGCCGCGCTACACAAAGCGGCTCGATCCCATCCATGAATACGGCCGACAAGTTAAGAATCGACAAATAATCGCACTTTACACCCTCAATTTGCAACCCAAAGCTCAACAAAAGTTGCGGAGAAAGCAAAAAATTGCAAGGCCATTTCACTTGAGTGGACTGGAATCGGCTGTGCCGGCTGTAGGGCTCATCAATTCAGGCTTGATCGCGATGTAGTACAACGCCCCCTCCTGAAGCTCATGTCCCGCGACGATCTCCGCTTCCGGCCCGATCCCCATGTAAATATCGCACCGCCCGCTGGCGCGAATGGCCCCGCCTGTGTCCTGGTCCATCAGAAACCCGCTGAACGGCGTCATCACCGTGCCGCTCGCGTCCGGAATCGGCACCGACAAAAACGCCGGCATCGCGCGGGGATAAATGTCCTTGGTCTCCTTATCCGTCGCGATCGACCCCAGCGGTGTCACCGGGACGTTCAGGCTCCCAAACGGGCCACCCGGACGCTCGGTGAAGAACACAAATCGCTGGTTGATCGCCAAATATTTATCCATCATCTCCGGATGAGCGGCAAAATAATTTCCCAGCCCCTTGAGGCTCAACTGCTCGGTCGTGATCACCCCGTCGGCCACCATCTGTTTCCCCGGGCTCGTATAGGGATATCCATTCGTCCCGGCAAAGCCGACCTCGTAAGTCCGCCCGTCCGTCAATCGCAGCCGTGCCGAGCCCTGAATGGTGATGATGTATGCTTCCCAGCGGCTCTTGAGCCAGACCAGTTCTGTCCCCGCCAGTTTGCCGCCTGTTTCGATTTCCTGTCGCGTGTAATAGGGAACAACCTGCCCCGAATCCGTTTTGCGTCCGAAGACCTGGCCGGTATTCGGATCGCGCGACAGATCGGCGGGAAGCTTGTACAGCGGCCACTGGTACGGTCCGTCGTGCGTCAGGCTCGCATCGTAGATGGGCGTGAAATATCCCGTGAACTGCACGCGGTCGGTGAATCCCGCCCCATCCGGCCGCGGCGCGCCGTAGCTCTTGTACACGTCAAAGTTGTCCCGAATCTGCGAGTTGAACCAGACGGGGTCCCACGACCCGCGTGCCGTCTGAGCATCGCAAATCTGGCCCAACTTCGCCAGCGACGCCACGGCCCGGTCGTGCGTGATGTCCAGATAGGGAAAGAAATCTTTGCTGCTGGGCTGCGCGAGATATTTCTGGCTGTTGCCAATGGCCGCCTTCAATCGCTCGATGTTGATCGGCTGTCGCCCAAAATCCGGATACTCCGCCGGGTCGATCTTCCGCAGCGCGAGCATTCCCTCCGGCAACTGCTGGCGAAAATCGATCACCTGCGGCGGCGCTTCGTGATGACACGCCGCCAGGAAACCGATCGCCACTCCTGCGATTAAAACCTTCACCATTCCATTGGTTTTCATGGCCATAATGGCGCTCCCGCCAAGCCTGTTGTTTCATTCAGCCCAAACATCAGATTCGCATTCTGAATCGCCTGCCCTGCCGCTCCCTTGCCGAGGTTATCAATCGCCCCCAGCGCGGTGATCTGCCCGTCGCCGCTGGATGCATACGAAACAAACGCCAGGTTTGACCCCAGCGCCCATTTGGTGTGCGGCGGCTGATCCAACACGCGCACGAACGGCCGGTTCGCGAAATACTTCCGCGCCGCTTCCAAGCATTTTTCCGTCGTCGCCGTCCCGTTCAGATAGCAGGTTGCCAGAATCCCGCGAGTCATCGGTATCAGATGCGGCGTGAACGTCAGCCGCGATTCACGCCCCTTGGCCAGCAGTTTGACCGAAGCCGCCATCTCCGGCACATGCACGTGTTTCAGCAGCCCATACGCCGAGACGTCTTCATTGATCTCCGCGAATCCGAATTTCGAATCCTCGCCCCCTCGCCCCGCGCCGCTTACGCCGCTCTTGGCGTCGATGATGATCGGGCTTTCCGGACGTATCAGCCCCGCGTCGATCAACGGCGCTATCGCGATCAGCGCCGCGGATGGATAACACCCCGGGTTGGCAATGCGAGTCGCCGATTTGATCTTCTCCGGCCACAC
>CAZCKE010000301.1:0-5479 GCA_964499005.1 uncultured Tepidisphaeraceae bacterium | reverse complement strand
AAACTGACCCTCCACTATCGGCGCAATCGCGCTTGCTGAACGAAGGGCGTATTGCATGCCATTAGCCGCCAAACGTTTCACTCAACTTTTCGCGGTGCTCACAGTTCTTTTCGTCTGCTTTTGCATATTGCGAAACCAGGATCAGCCTGCCGCGGCTCAGGTAAACAATACGCCTCCATCAACGTTCCCCCCTCCAACAACCCGCCCCGTCGTTTACATCGCCTCCCCCTATACGCGCGGCGACCCTGCCATTAATACGCATTTTCAATGTCAGATGTGGGACAAATTGATGAATGATGGCGTCGTCTGGCCCGTCGCCCCCCTCTGGTCCCATTTCCAGCACACGCTATTCCCTCGAAAATACCAGGACTGGGTGGCCTATGATATGGCGATGATCCCCCGCTACGATGCCTGTCTCCGATTGAATTCGGAATATCCCGACCTAAAAAACACCGAAGCTCAATCATCCGGCGCTGATAACGAAGTGGCCGAGTTTAAGCGACTGGGAAAGCCCGTGTTTTATTCAATCGAGGACCTTTATGCCTGGGCCAAAACTCGCCCGCAGTGAAAACCGATCGGCGCTCGATGAATCGCGCATCGAAGAACTGATCGCTCTCGCCAAGGGAGCCAGCGCGAACGCCTATTGCCCTTACAGCAAGTTCCGCGTCGGCGCAGTGGTTCTGACTACTTCGGGCGAAGTTTATACTGGCTGCAACGTCGAGAACGCATCCTATGGATTGACAATCTGTGCTGAGCGAAATGCCATCTTCCGCGCCGTCGCTTCAGGTGGTAAATCCATAGCCGCGGTCGTGATCTATACTCCGACTGATGCCCCCGCAGCACCTTGCGGAGCGTGCCGTCAAGTCATTAACGAGTTTGGTCCAGATGCACTTGTAATTAGCGCTTGCGACAGTCCTCATATCTTGAAGATGAAATTGTTCGATCTACTTCCCGACGCATTTGGACCAAAAAATTTATCGTAGTTCAGGGGGAATCTACCATGTCTACTGAACAGCCGATTCATCAGGCTACTTCCGTTGTTGGAAATGACGGCAAGGAGCTATTAAAGGCAGCGATTGATTCGAGCCAGACTATCACATTGAAGGCCCTGGATGTTATCCCTGCCAGATCGCGGCTTACTGTATATGTTTTATGGACAATTTCAGCATTGGCAGCTGTTACCGGAATCGTCTTTGTCTTTGCTAGCTATCCAACATTTGGTTTCGTCATTATTCTGCTCGCCTTCGTCACCATTGTGGTGTCGCTCTTCCTTCAAAACCAACCTGTTAGGACGTCACCGGAGCGACTTGGCGAGTTGGCACAAGGGCAAGTTACTGCTCCGTCATGGGCGCGCCATGTACCAAAGATACCCATTAATCCACCCGGAAAACTTGATGAACTTCAACTGTCATTGCGCCAAATTCAAACGACTGCGGTGGGGAAGCTGAATGAATTTCGTAAAATTGCAGGGAGGCCCGAGCTCGAAAAAGTGCATATAAGAGCAAACGTATTTCTTGTTAATACTGAAAACATGGCACTGACTGGCGCAGTCGTATTGGTCATCCCGGAGCAACTGCACGTCAATATGACCGGCCAGAAAGACCGGAATATGAAAATGTTGCCCCACGAAGGTGCGACGGGCCGAGCTTTTTCTCTCGGAGAGCCATCTGGAGCGACCGCGGTGCTTGACGGCACCCGACTAAATTGGTCAAAGGTCGACCTCTTTCCTGATCGCCCATCAAGAGATGGGTGGGAAAGCTTCACACTCAGTGAAGAACAAAACGCTTTGATCGGTACGCGATTACGCTGGATCATGTCATTTCCATTAAGATATGCTGGTGAAGGACGTGACAAGACGTTTGCGGTCTTCAATATAGACGGAATTGACGATGCGTTAACGATCGACGATATGCGCTCCTTAGCGGCAAGCATTGAGCCGAGCATTAAGGGTTTCGCCAATGCCATGTCGGTGCTGCCTAAGGTGCGAATCACGATACGTGTCGAAGATGCTCCGTTGTAAGTTTTGGAGTCAATGTGAAACATTTTTGCATTGACATTGACAACGTGATTGCCTGCACTGACGAAGTCATGCGCCGAGTAATCGCGGATTTCACCAACGATAGAGTTGTTTTAGAGTACGACGATATCGTCA
This sequence comes from uncultured Tepidisphaeraceae bacterium, assembly GCA_964499005.1. Taxonomy (GTDB): domain Bacteria; phylum Planctomycetota; class Phycisphaerae; order Tepidisphaerales; family Tepidisphaeraceae; genus CAZCKE01. The sequence goes on along the minus strand of CAZCKE010000301.1, from coordinate 3,327 downwards.
CGTTCAATTACCACGAGTGCCGAGATCGGCGAGGCAACCAGATAACCAAGGAAGACTGGAAGCAAATCCACGATCGTTTTTCTGACCCTGACGTGGTGATGAGCCTGAAACCGATGCCCGGAGCCCTCGAGGGTCTGCGCGAGCTTGCTGATCATGGAACAGTCCATCTCGCTACCTCGCGCCTCCGCAAAGCTCGAAAGCCCACCGTCGAGTGGCTCGACTTTCACAAATTCGCCAACCATAGTCTGCACTTTCTAACGCATGGTGAGAAGCATGCAGCGCTGAAAGCGTTCACGGCCGCTGTTGAAGACGACTACAATCAAGCCGTTGCGTTTGCGACGATCGCAGAAACGCCATGTTTTCTGCTTTGCCATCCGTGGAATCGCAATGAAAATCCTGTCGAGGGTGTCCAGTGGGCCAATGACTGGCCCGAACTAACCAAGCAGCTCCTCACTCTAACGTGAAATGTGGGCGCGTATAACCAAGACGAGGCATGACGCCTAAACGCCCTCTCACCCGCGAATACCGGGGTTAAGGTGTGGACGCCACCTCAATCAGTTTAGTAAGTAGCTTGGCGGTTGCCCTGGCGTCTTCCTTTGCGGTATGGCGCTTGTGCGGAGGGAACTTGATGCGAAAGAACTTGCAAGCTTCGGACAACCCAGCCTCGGACAAGGGCAATTTCTTGGCCAGAATCAGGAATCGCAGAACCGCTGCGGTATCTAGAACCCGATGAGAGAAAGTCCTTTCATAGTCAGCGGTCGCCAAACGCAAACGAAAAAATCGTTGCAAAAAACCGATGTCGAAATAAATGTTGTGTCCGGCCAACTGGATCCTTTCCTTTCTGGAAGAATCGCTGAAGTGTCTCGTGAGAAACGCCCAGAAGAGAGCCATTGCCTCGGCCGGTGGCCGCGCAACACGCTTGTGTTTGGCGAGATCGATTTTGTTCATTTCGAGTGCAACAGGGCCGGCAACGATTTCAGGCTCGGCGATCAACAACTCGATCTCATCTGTGATCCTCCCATCTTCCCACACGACCGCTCCAAGCGTCAGAATGCTGTGGATTTGTGGATCAAGTCCACCCGTTTCAGTATCGATGACAAGCAGTTTCGGCATCTGGCCCCCATCTTTGCGCTAGTCGCGTGAATTTACGCGTTGCCCATAAAATTGGATGACGGATTGCAAATTATCATCATGGAAAAATCTTCTGCAAGTGTGTATTCGCGTACAACCGCCTCATTTCATGAGAAACTGAGATCGGCCACTAACTTCGCCTGTTTGTTAGGTACCCAACAAACAAATGAGGCGCTTTTCACCCCGTCTCACACAGCCCAACGCCCCAGATCGCCATAGCCCCTTTGACCCCAACGACTTGCGTCAATCCAATATGTTAGCGTACACTAATCGAAACTTTGAAAGCGCCCCAAAGCGCCTCATTCTGTCCCATTTCCCATTCCGCATTCATCATTCCGTATTCATCATTTCCAAAACCACTCTCGCCACCATTTCCGCAGCGTCCGGCTTCCCCAATCCCTTGGCCGCTTCCGACATCTTCTGCCGCTTGGGCACATCGTACAGCAGCGACTCCACGATCGGCCGCAGTTTGTCCGAGTTCTTCTTCGCATCCTTCTCATCATCCACTAGGATCGCCGCCCCGCCGTCAGCCAGCACCTTGGCGTTCGCTCGCTGATGCAGGTCCTTGTGAAACGGATACGGCATCAAAATCGACGACACCCCGCACGCCGTCAGTTCCGCGCAACTGCTTGCCCCCGATCGGCTCAGCGCCAGGTCCGCCACTGCCCACACATCCGCCATCGCCGGCGTAAAGTCGATCACCCGCGCCGCGATGTTCTTCTCCCGATACCCGCGCCGCACCGCCTCTCCGTGGTCCTTCCCACACAGGTGCAATATCTGCCATCCATTCAGCGTGATCGTCCCCGCCAGCGCCAGCATCGCCTCGTTGACCGTCACCGCCCCCTGGCTCGCCCCCGTCACCACCAGCGTGTGCAATCCCGGCTCGATCGCCAGCCGACCCGCCGCTTCTGCCTTGGACGGCCGATTCCGGATGTCTTGGCGGATCGGGCATCCTGTCACTTTCACTTTGCTGCGATGCTCTGCGGAAATATGCGCCGCCGCCTCCTCGAACTGGCAGCAGACCACCCGCGCGTATCGCATCAGGAATTGATTTGCCTTGCCGGGGATCACATCGGGATTGATGATTGCCGTCAGCACGCCCGCCTCCGCCGCCAGCTTCACCGCGACTCCCGCCGCATACCCGCCCAGCCCCACGACCGCCGCCGGTTTTCTCTCTTTCAGCACCCGCTTAACCAGGTCCTTGGTCTCCCGCCAACTCTTCCAGAACTTCAGCAATCCCCCCACCGACCGATGCGGCGGCACGATCGGCTGGCCCAAAAACTCAAACCCCGTCGGCTCCAGGATCACCCGATCCATCTCGCGCATCGTGCACAGGAACATCGACTTGATCCCCGGCCTCGACACCCGCAGCGCCTCCGCCACCGCGACGCCGGGATACAAATGCCCCCCGGTTCCGCCACCGGCCAGAATGATCGTTGCCTCGTCTGTCATCCGCTTGCGCCTTCCCGCTCCGCAAGAATATCCGCACCCGCCAAGGATGCGAGGCCCATCAGACTAATTCAAAATCCCCAAGATTCGACATCCACTGGCAAACAGCCCGTCGTGGGAACATGTCGAATCATCCATATTTTACTTGCTCCCTCCAATGGCGTTCATTACTCTAACGAACACGATTATGCCTTCGGGGGCGTGTGCAGGTTGTTGGAGGAGGCGTCATGCGTTCCCTGGTTGTTGCCGTTCTCACGCCCTTCGTGTTTTCTTCGATTGCCTGGGCTGACGTCAATTTCACCATCAACGCCACCAGCAACGTCCAGGCGATCTCCCGCTATATCTACGGCATCAACGAGTCTTTGCCCGGCTACAACGACCCAACCTACCTGCGCGATGGGGGCAACCGCTGGACCGCCTACAACTGGGTCACCAATGCCTCCAATGCCGGCAGCGACTTCCTCTACGAGAACGACGCCTTCCTCGGGGGCGGCAGCACCCCCGGCGGCGCGGTCGCGCCCCTGCTCAACAGCGCGACGACCCTCGGCGCCGGCGCGCTGATCACGGTCCCGATCAACGGCTTGGTCTCTGCCGATGAATCGGGCCCGGTCAACATCAACGATCCCAATCGATTCACCACGCGCTTCAAGCCCGAAGCGCCCGTCGACCCCAACCCTTTCAGCCTCACGCCCAATCCCAGCGCTCCGGTCGTCTATGAGGACGAGTTCGTCAATTGGGTCAAGCAAA
>CAZCKE010000300.1:0-5515 GCA_964499005.1 uncultured Tepidisphaeraceae bacterium | reverse complement strand
TTTAATCCGGCAATCCGCGCGATGTCGCGGCTGGAGATTCAGCCGCGGTTCATGGAAGTGACGCGAATCAGCCCCATGACATTCAGGAGCATCGACGTGGGCGTGGTGCTGGACATGATGATCCACGACATCGACATCGTGCTGCGGCTGGCGAATTCGACGGTATCGAAGATCGACGCGGTGGGCGTGAGCGTGATCGGGGACGTGGAGGACATTTGCAACGCGCGGCTGACATTCGCCAACGGGTGCGTGGCAAATCTGACGGCGAGCCGGCTGGCAATGCGAACGGACCGGCGGATACGGGTGTTCAGCCCCGATGCGTATGTTTCGATCGACTACCAGAAGCGGCATGGGACGGTGATCCGCCGGAGCGGGAACATCGACGCGATTCGGCAGGCGGTGGGCCGGATTCGATCCGGCGAAGTGCAGGATCTATCGCAATTGAACTATAAGGATTTGGTGCATATCGAGGAATTGCAGATCGATGATGTCGAGCCGCTGCGGGCGGAATTGGATGCGTTTGTTGACGCGGTGACGGCGGGGTCCGCGCCACAAGTGACTGCGGAAGATGGGATGCATGCAGTGGAAGTGGCGGAGAGGATTGTGAAGACGATTGGGCCGGCGAAATTAACTTAAATTCAGGGGATCGCGAAAGACAATTTGGTGATCGTGAGACAAGCCCATGGGCTGGGAGCCCATGCCACAGTCTATCAATGCGCGAAAAGCAATGTGGAACCTATTTCATGGCCCAATGGGGGTAATTCTGGAGGGCCATCTGGAGGGCGATCTCGATCTGGTCGTCGGATTTGGTGACGATACTTTCGGTTTCGAGCTTGTAGATGTGCGCGTTACGGAGATCGGAGAATTTATCCCTGCGGAGGGAATCGCGAATGGAGTTCTGAACCTGCTCGTCCTCGAAGGGTTTGACGCCGCCATCGATTCGGCTTTCGACTTTGATGAGATAGAAGCTGTCGCCGTCCTCGATGACGTCGCTGATCTGACCCGGGGGCACGGCAAAAGCGGCGTCCTCGACTTGCCTGAGACGAATGGTGTTGCGATGGATGGTCCAGGCGCCGTCGTCGGTGTCGTGGCCGGGCTTATCGCTGTAGTTATGGGCGAGTTGGGCGAAATCCTCCCCAGCCAGGGCGCGCTTGCGGTAATCCTGAATGTGGGCCAGGGCGACATCGCGGCCGCCGGCTGAGTCGGGATTCTGGCGAATCACGCGAATATTGGCCTCGGGCAGCGAGGTGAATTGATCGATATGGGCGCGGTAATAGCGACGCTCCTCGTCGGCGGAAACGACGACATTGTTCCAGATTTCTTTCTGATAGTAGAGAAGAACCATGAAGCTGCGGAACTGGTCGTCCTCGGCTTCTTCAAAAGTAACGCCCTTGGCGAGCCATTGTCGTCGTACCAATTCGATGGAACCGTGGGCCTGATTCACCTGCTGGCCGCGCCAAATGAGCATGAGACTTCTGGCGCGCTGTTTGTCTTCGGAGCTGAGCGAACGATCGGCAGCGGCGTATTCGACCTCGTCTTTGATCAGCTCGTCGCGGCCATCGACAAGAAGCTTGCGGGCGGCAGTCGTAAAACGATTGAGATCGTATTCGCGGGCCAAATTTCGGAAAAGGTCGGCGTTGCGACGAAGGACTTTGTTGGCGTAAATGGGAGCGCTGTTGACCTGGGCGATGACCGTGCCGAGGGTGAGAAATTCCGGGCTGACAGAGGCGGATTGCGTCGTGGGGGAGACGTCGGGAATTGTCGTGGGCTCGGTGGCGGGAACGACAACGTCCTGATCGGAAGGGACAGGGGTTTTGAGGGCTTCCTGGAGGGATTTTGGAATCGGTTGCTCGGGTTGCTCGGGTGCGGGGTTGGGCGCGGGAGGCTGGATGCGGGGATCACGCTGGGGGGTGATGCCGCGCTGATCGTTGCTGGCAGAGGGAGCTTCGGCTTCAGGACGGTTGGAATAGAACGCTTCGGGAGAGACGGGCTGGGGATTGGGGCTGCCGCAGCCGGTCAGCAGCAGAACGGCAAAGAGGCTGATGATCGGTCGTCCGTAACCCATGGAGAATATTAGACGCGAAAAATGGGGATTTGACTACGCGCGGAAGATGGCCCCCATTTTTTTGCCCAGGAGGGAATTGGCGGCAAGGAGGGTGAGGGTGAGCAGAAGCATGGCCCAGACGCCCAGGGCGCTGGCGATGTAGAGGCCGTCGCCGAGGCGTTGCGCCAACTCGAGAATGGCGCGAGTGATCGGGAAATAGCGGGCTTTCTGGGCGAGGATGATGGAATCGCTGACTTCCAGAAGGGCGAAGGCGAATGCGAGGAGGGCGCCGGCAATGAGGTTAGCAAGGATCAGGGGAATAGTGATGCGAACCAAGACGGCCGAGCGGGAGGCGCCGAGATTGGCGGCGGCCAGTTCAAGATCGCGCGGGGTTTGCTGGAGGCCGGCGACGGCGGAGCGGACGACGTAAGGCAAGCGGCGGGCGGCGTAGGCGATGACGAGGAAAAAGATCGGCTGTTCCTGTACATCGAGCCAGAGGGGGAGGCGAGGGCCGTATTTTTGCTTGAAATGGATGCTGATGGCGAGGTAGCCGAAGGCCAGCACCAGGCCTGGAACAGCCAGGGGAAGCATGGCGAGGGCGTCGATGGCGCCGCGGCCGGGAAGATTGGAGCGGACGATGAGAATGGCGGCGGCGAGGCCGACGATGAGGGCAATCATCGTGGCGAGAGTGGCGTATTCAACGGAGTTTCGCACGCTGGGCATTGCCAGATCGTCAAGCAGCGCGGCGCCGTAGTGGCTGAGGGTGAAGCTCTGGGGCAAGACGGATCGATACCATTGGCCGGTCGCGGTGAGGCTGGTCAGGATCACGGAGACATGCGGAAGCAGAGCCAGTGCCAGTACGAAGAGAAAAGGTGCGGCGGCCGCGAGAGCTTTGAAGCCCGTGAGGCGGCGCGGAGTCCAAGCGGTGGCGGCTTTGGTTGTGGCGGCCTCGAAAGAACGGCCGAGGAATACTTTGCCGATGAGATACAGCAGTACTGATGCGGCAAGCGTCACAACGACCAGGGCATAGGGGAGGGGATTGGCGGCGACATCCGTAATCTGACGGTAGATCTGCACCGGTGTGATTGTGCTGAAGTCGAACATGAGAGGAGTGCCGAGTTCGGTGAAGCTCCAGATCAGAGTGAGGGTGCAGCCGGCGAAAAGGCCGGGGCGAACCAGGGGGAGGGTAATGCGGCGGAAGACGGTGAAACGAGAAGCGCCGAGATTGGCGGCGGCTTGTTCCATGGCGGGATCGATATTGGCGAGGGCGGCCTGGAGATTGAGGAGAATAACCGGATAGAGGTGGAGAGCCTCGACGATGACGATTCCGGCAAGGCGGAATCGTCCGAGCCAATCGAAACCGGCGCCGTGGCCCATGCCGAGCAAAACGGTGAGAGGGCCGAGCCGGCCAAGAATTAGGCGCATACCGATGGCTCCGACGAAGGGAGGAAGAACCAGGGGCGCCAGCAAGAGGCCGTTGAGCAATGTGCGGCCGGGGAATTCGTAGCGGACACTCAGCAGTGCCAGGGGCATTGCGATCAACAACGAGAGGGCCGTGACGATCAATGCGACGAGGGTGGCGTTGAGCAATCCGCGAACGAGCGTCGGGTCCGAAAAGATGAGCTTGAGGTATGTCAGCGTGAATGAACTATTTTTGTCCGTGAAACCCGCGGCAGTGACGCGCCAGATGGGCCAAAGCAGGAAGACGGCGAAGAAGGCATAGAGGAAGAATGAGGTCAGCCAAGGGAGCGCCGCCCGCATAAGGCGATTCATCTCAAGAGAGGAGGATGGGGAATGCGGGAGGGCCTGTGCGGTCATTGGGAGGCCTCGTCGGCAACTTTGCGGTAATGGTCGCGGAAGCGGCGGGCCCAATCGGTGCGCTGCCGCGCGTGCCATTGGTCGGCGTCCTGTTTTGAATCGCCTTCGACTTTGCGGCGATGGGCCATCATCTCATCGACTTGGCCGCGCGTGATGGGGATGTCGAGCAACTCGTTCAGTAGCGTTTGACGTCGCTGGGGATCGGGAATGGCGAGGATTTTTTCATACGCGTCGCGCAGATCGTCGCGATCGTCGATCCAGGTGGCGGACCAGATCATGCGGACATCGGTGAGGTTGGCGCCCCAGGGACCGCGCTGATTGAAGCCGCCGGCTTCGGCAAAATAGTTGGCGTCATCGGCCCATCCGGTTCGATCGGCGTACAGGTCCTGGCGGATCGGGGAACGATGAAGTGCGCGCTGGCGCGGGCCGTCGGGCTGTCCGACATTTAGAATCCAGAGCCGCTGGCCCTGGGGTGTGAGAAGAAATTCGACGAAATGCCAGGCAAGTTCGAGCTTTTGGTCCTGAGTGCCGTAGAGGATGGCGATGGGGTCGGGATTGATGGCAGTGGCCGCGGGAGGAGAGACGTATTTTTCTCGCTGGGGGCCGACGATCTGACTGACGACATGACCGTAGAAGTCGATGGCGACCCCCGCGGCGGCATCACCGGAGGAGACATCGGTGGGAACCTGTGTGGCCGAGTCGCTGAAATAGCGGGCGTTGGCGGCGATGAGGAGAAGGCGGCGCATGCCGTCGAGCCAGCCGGCATCAAGAGCGGCGGAGTAGCCGGGGGTTTTGGCCAGTTGGTCGTGGGGAATCGATTTGTTTTCGGGGAGGTCAAAGAATTTTGCTTCCGCATCGGCCATGGCGCGTTGAATGACCATCATGTAAGCGACGGCGGCGGAGCTGCTGTGAGAAGGATCGGCGAGGGCAATTGAGCCGGCCAAGTGTGGGTCTGTCAGGTCGGCCCAGGTGACAGGAGGCGTCAGGCCCATCGCGGCGTAGAGGTCAGGGTTGTAGACAATTCCAAAGCTGCTGAGGCAGACGCCGATCCATTTCGGAGGCAACAATTTTCCGGATTTATCGCGATCCTGATCGTAGAGCTTGAGGCCGCCGAGCGTGGGCTGGGGGAAGGCGGCGGCGATCAGGGACGGATCGAGGTCAATGGGGCGAAGGATGCCAAGCCCTTTGAGTTGATTGAAGAAAAAGTCACCGCCGCCCCAGACGACTTGGATACCAACATCCACTTGATCCTCGGAGGGGAGAGTACCGCCATGGCGATTACGGATTTCGCGGTAGGTGGTATCGAGCTGGCGGGTGATATCGTTGGTGCCTCCGACGGCGAGGAATTCGAGCTCGACGCGCTGGCCATATTTTTTCTGGTGCCAGTCGGCGAAGGCCCAGCGGAATTCGTTGCGGATGTCCTGGTTGTGTGGAGTGATGATGACCAATCGTGGAACAGAGGCATCGGGAATGTCGGCGGGAACGTTGCCGCGCATCCAGCGCGTCAGCATGGGAGGAATCAGCATCAGAACGATGGCGAGGATGTATCCGTATCGGCGCATGAAGTGCGAACATTCGGGCAGGACAACGACATCCTTGGGATCGAATTCGACAGGTAATTCTGGCGGCGGATCGAACACCGGAGGCGTACTT
>CAZCKE010000299.1:0-5522 GCA_964499005.1 uncultured Tepidisphaeraceae bacterium | reverse complement strand
CAAGGGGCGACGACATCCTGGGACCAGTCGCCGCAGGTGACGCGGACGATGGCGACCTGCTTGACGCCGGAATTTCCTTCATCCTCGCCCCGGCGAGCGGGCGGGGTTTCGATCACGCGGCTGAGCATCTTGAAGTGATTCATGCGGCGGACGGTGGTGGGTGTTTCCAAGCCCTCAATAGAGAGCTGAATCTGACCGCCGGAGGAGAAATCCTTGATTTGCACCGGAGCGTTGAAAGAAGCGAAAACATCGAGCAGGGTCTTATCACCGGCGGTGATGAAGGTGTGTTTTTCGGTGCCGCCGTTACTGGGAAGCAGAGCGGCGGGGTCGCTGAAGGCAAACAGGATCGAGAGGTCTTTGTCGATCGGCTCTTTTTGGCGATTGCCCTTGACCATCGGAGGCGTGTTGGCGGGGTCCATCTTGAAATCGGTTTGAAGCGGCTTGTTTTCGAGGATCATCCGCCAAAACTCGTGCTTGGGGCCGGCAGAATCAGAAACCAGATGCAGCGTGAGGCCTCGCACGATTTCGCCGGTGGACATCGGAAATGCGGGATTGAAGGAATCGATGGTGACATGGTAACCGCCGGGCGCGGTGAAGGTCTGGCCAATCTGGGCATCCAGGTTTTGTGGGGCCTGGCCGGGATAAGTGGTTTGGAGGTGCAGAATGTGATCGGCGGATTGACGGACCATGTCGAGGGAAGAATCTGAAACGTGGCGGTGTTCGAGTTCGGTCGATCCGATCATTTGCCGAGCGGCAGTGGGATCAGCGGAGGAGAGCATCAGCGTGGATTGGTCAGCCTCAGCATGGGGGGCGGTGAGGCTTAATTGCACGCCAACGTCGCTCGATGCGGGATCTTCGACGAAGTTCTGGGCAACATCGGCGTAGGGATAAAACCCGACGATATCCAAGCGGACAGGTTTTTGAAGTCCGAGCCATTGGGACAGACGATCACCGGCGCCGGTTTCGGGGCCGATGGGGATAAAAGATTCGATGCCGGTGAGGTCGGCGCGTCTGAGACGATCGGGATCGTGCTGGGAATCGTAGGAATCAAACCGGGGGAGCGAGGGGAGCGGACGCATGCCGTAAACGGAATGATTGAGCACGCGCGCGTAGAGAGCGCGCTCGGAGGAGTCGTAAAAGTAGTTGACGGTGTGATCGAGGGGGATGAGCGTTTTGCCTTCGACTTTGAAGTGATAATAGAGGGACATGCCGACGATCAGGGTGATGATGCCGGAGTGTATGCACCAGACACCGTAGCGCGGGGGCGTGAGGGGAATGCGATTCCATGTGACGACGGCCAGGGTCGTGCACATCAAAAACATCAGGAGCTTGAGCGGCCAAGCGTCGAAGAACTCGAGATCGCCCAACTCGAAGTAGGCGCGGAGAGAGGGGGAGCCGGAACCAATGGCGATGTACAGCCCGATCGCGATCAGCAGCGCAATCCCGAAGATCACGTTGTTGAATGTGTGACGAAAGACGAGTTGGAGAAATCGCACGATCAGGTATCCCGCGTTGGCCCTATTTGCCCCATCCGAATTAGGGGATCAATGGCGATGGCAGAAGAAAAATAGTCGCATCCGTTTGATAACGCGACATAAGCATCATTATTTCAATTACTTATGCGATTTCTGATAATCCTTATAGTTCTCATAAAATCGATTGCAGGAAGGGTTTTGTTAGGATAAAATAACCCTAACTACAATAAGGAACGGAGTCCATCATGCTGACAGTCAGGCACATAGAGAGATTGTGGAACGAACATAAGCACGGGAAATTGCGGGATGAGTTAATAGCACCTCGCATTGAGGCAATCGTCGCCGCGGACTTGGCCGCAGTCAACGTCACAACCGCTGCGGCGGCTTTGGCGATGATTCGCCTCGAGGAGCTGAACCAATCGCATGTATCGCTGGTTCCCAAGCTATTGCGAACCGTAATCGCTCATCAGGAGAGGGACGGGGGCTGGGAGGATGCAATGACTACCGCACTGTGTTTGCGAGCGCTGATGCTGGATAACGGGCGCGGCGAGGCCATCGATAGAGGGCTGGCGTATCTGGCGGTACTGCAACAGGCGGAGGGGATTTGGCCCAAGGTGCCGCTGCGGCGCATGCCTGCGGATGCAGTAGTGTCAGCGTTTGTGTTGCTGCAATTGAGCGGATTTGAAAAGTTTCGGTGCGGCGTGCGATTCGACAATGCGATGGAGTGGTTTGAGAACAACCGCATTGACGGAGAGGCGGTGGCACAGAAGTTGTGGCAGCATGCCCGGGTGAGAGGAATGATGGCAACCAAGCCGCGCGTGATGACGCCTAATCTTTCGTGAAGGCGAATCGGTAAGCGGCGGGTTTTGTTCTACCGCGGAGACACTGTAGTGTAAAAAATCTCATCCATCATTGCACAGCGGAGTAGCAAGCCACCGGAAGAAGAGATGAACGGTGAGCCAAGAGCGACGGGTTAGTAGGCGCGGATGAGCTTGGCCTGAGGATAGGAGCTGAGGAGGATTTGCTCGGCGGAGTGGCCGGAGGCGGCGAGGGATTCGGCGCAGTATTGGCACATTCCGACGCCGTGGCCCAGGCCGTGGCCATCGAAGAAGGTGACGCTTGGGGAGTTGGGGTCGGCGTTAATTTTGCAAAAGCTGCTGGGGAGGGTTGAGCCGGGCTTGGCGTCGGTGTTGAGGGCGGTGCGGAGGTCTTCGGCGGACCAACTGTATTGGATGCCGCGAGAGTCGGTGATCGTGACGCGGCTGGGGCGGCCATAACGGTTGGAGGATTGGACGTCGATTCGGTAGAGGTTGGCCATGGAGGATTCGGGCACGGCGCGGCCTTCGGCTTTGGAGCGGCGGGCGGCCCAGAGGCGAATGCGGCGGGTGAGTTCGTCCTTGGGGATGGTGATGGGGCCCCAGTTGAAATATTTCGATGCATTGCAGTAACTTCCGCGATTTTGTTCGGAGAGAGGCGGGATGTAGGACTCGCGCGGAAAGGCGTCGGCGGCCGCCTGGCTGACGCCGCCGCAGCAACTGCTGAAATAGGCGCGAAAGATTTTGCCGTCGCCGGCGCCGTAGGTGAGAACGATTCCAACGGTGCGATCGACGGCATCGCGGCTTTGGGGCGTTTCAGCGTCGATACCGCCATACATCTGGCTGCGTTCGTCGGGGTAGACGTCCCAATAGCGGCTCATTCCGCCGGTACGGGCTTCGTAAAGAGCATAGGTGCGAGAAGCGACGGCCTGGCTCTCGAAGGCGGCCAGGTGCCAGTTGCGATACATCTCGGAGGAGACGACGCCTTTGAGGTAGTCGTCGATCTCAACATCGTTCACGACATCAAACTTGGAGGGGCCGGTGGGGATGAAATGGAATGTTCCGTGATAGGCGGTTTCGTTGAGGTGAATCGGATCTGGTCCGGCGGGGCCGAGGGTGAGGGTGCCGAAGCCGAGGGTGACATTGCCAAGTTGCCAGGTGTTGCCGTTGAGGACTAAAGGCGACTGGTTGTTGCGTCCGAAGAGGACGCGGGTTTGACCGGGTCGGGAATCGAGTGAACAGAAAGCGCCTTGGACCGAGCCGACGGAAACGCGGGAGGCGTCCTGTACGAGTCGAACGCGAATATGCGGAGAAGAAGACGAAAGGTTGTTTCGCGCGGTTTCATGAGCGCAGCCGAGCGGCAGCAACAACAGAAGAGAAGCGACAACGATCCATCGTATGAGCCGTGGTCCCATGGCATCCTTGCCTTGGCGGCGATGTTCAGCGCCTCGATGTCAACGCGAGAGGCGTTACTCTTCAAGCCTTCGCAGATTGAGCGAGAAATTTTGAAGCTGTTGCTTGATCTCGTTGAGGCTGGTCTGGCCAAAATTCTTGCAGCCCAGAAGTTCGTCTTCGGTCCTGGCCGCCAAGTCGCCAATGGTATTGATATTGAGCCTTTGGAGAGCTTTGCGGCTTCGGACGGAAAGCTCCATATCGGCGACGCTCTTGGAGAGTATTTCCGGAGCGATATTGCCGGCAACGGGGGTGGGACGGCGGATGCCGGTCTTGGCCTCGTCGGCGGCCTGGCCCAGGCGCAGACCTTTTTGCGCCAGCAGGGCCTTGATCTCATTGAGGCTGGTTTCACCGAAATTCTTGTAGCTGAGCAGTTCCTGCTCGGTGGTTTTGAGCAGATCGCCCAGCGTGCGGATGTTCATCTTCTTAAGGCAGTTGCGGCTGCGAACGGAGAGTTCAAAATCGGTGACGGGGATACTCAGGACGGCATTGCGGCGATCGGCGCGGCCGTCGAGGTCGTCGTCAAAATGCATGCTCCGCGCGGACTCAACGTCCTTCATGTAGAGGCGGGCGCGGTTGTGATTGGGGCTGGTGCGCAAGATGGCGTCGAGGCAACGATGGGCTTCATCGTAATGGTTGTTGTCCTCGTAAAGAACCGCGAGGTTCATCAAGGCATTGAGATGGACCGGAGGGCTGGTGCAGATGCGCTCGTACAACTCGATGGCCTTGGCGTCCTCGGCGCGGCGATCGTAGAGGACCGCGAGGTGGAACGCGGCCTGCTCATGATCGGGATTCTCGTTCAGGGAGCGTTCATAGAATTCGGCCGCGCGTTCGTGCAGACCTTGTTGCTCGGCTTCAAGACCCCTGCGATAGAATTCCTCGGCCGCTTTTTCATTGATCGACGATACGGTCGCTTCACTCATCGGTAATCCAGTCCCCTGGTTAAATGGGCAGAAGGCTGGAAACCAACGCTGGCCAGCCGACAATGCCAAGGTACTATTTAATTGGGGGGGAGCGTGGATGTCAACCGATGGGAGGCCTCGGGCTTAATATGGGGAGGCAGGGAGAGCTTTGGCGGAACTACCAGTATCAATCAAACGGGTGGCAATCCTGGCCAATCCGACGGCAGGTCGCGGGAGAGGAAAGACGCTTGCGCGGGAGATCGTGGAGGCACTGCGTGAGGCCGGGATCGAAGGGGAAACGTCGTTCGACATGCCGGCGATGGTGAAGGGCGAAATGCTTGAGCGGGCTGATGCGATTGTCGCAATCGGAGGGGATGGGACGCTGCGGGCAGTGGCGCAGAGATGTTTGGAAATGAAGGAGCCGATCCCCCCGCTGCTGCCGGTGCCGGGGGGGACGGCGAATTTGATGGGGCGGCATTTTGGGTTTAAGCGGAGACGGCATGGGATTGCCGAACGGGTGGTGGCATCGTTGGAGCGGGGGCAGGTTAAGCGAATGGATGTGGCAAAGGCGAATGGGAGCTTGTTTCTGCTGATGGTCGGGGTGGGAATTGACGCGCAGATCATTCATGGAATGAGCAAGCGGCGAAAAGGGCCGATCCGGCTGGTGGATTATTTCCCACCGACGGCGACGGCATTGGGGGAATATCGATTTGGGCCGGTGCGGGTGAGCGTGGATGGACGGGAGGGGTTTCCGCTGGCGCCGGCGATGGCATTTGTGGCAAACATCGCGGAGTACGGGACAGGGGTCGGGATCTGGCCGGACGGGAGGCCCGTCGTCGCGCCGCCTCGGTTGCCCAGCTTCGTCTCCTCCGCGCCGC
>CAZCKE010000298.1:0-5541 GCA_964499005.1 uncultured Tepidisphaeraceae bacterium | reverse complement strand
CTTGCGACGCGGCGGTGTTAGTTGGTGAATCTCACCAAATCTCAACAATGCGGAGTCTGTTGGTTAAAGTTCGAACCTTTTTCAAGGACAATCCCACCTGGGAATGACGTCCCTTTGAATGTTTTTGGGTATCCCCAGGGCTATCCCCCACAGGGGATACTCTCCACTTTTGTTTAAGCGTTGCAGCACAAAGGCTTCCGCAGGAATGACGTCGCCTTTTCCTCCCAGACAGCCGTCCCCTTTCCCTGTCGTCACCTCGCCCTCACGGTCTTCGGTTCCTCGCTCGCCGAGGCTCGCCGGAGGGAAAGGGTCCGGCTCCGCTCCTCCGCCTCACGGCGGACTCGCTCCCTCACGGGGCAACGGGGGGAACTGAATCCTAGTTTGTATTTTCTCCAAGGGGCAGAACCAGTTTCTTCGCTCTTGTATTCCCAATCATATCACGCACATCGCGGCAATACCTGTGGATATCGCGATGTGCGATATACTGAAATCTGGAAGCTCCGAATACGGTAGCGTCGGCTTCTCGGGTTTCCGACCAAGCCTCGGTTACCGTGGCGGCTCGTCACCATACGTATGTCGCTTAGCATCACAAATGCTCGAAATGTCCCAAGAGCCATTTCGAAGGAGCTGAGGCTTTGCCGGGGACATGAGCGGCAAGAACGATTTTCACTTACATAATGACGACGAGCCGCTCGCGTATTTAGGTGTGCGGCGGGTTTGGGGCGGACACGAGCCCTTTGGGCTCTTGACGCGCGACCGCCGCCAACACGTCTACGGCATCGGAAAAAGCGGAACTGGAAAGACAACGCTCCTCCGAAATCTCGTCCTTCAAGACATCGAGCACGGACGGGGTGTTGGGCTCATCGATCCGCACGGCGATCTGGCGGAAGAAATCATTGACAATATCCCGCCCTGGCGGACAGACGACGTAGTGTATTTCAACCCCACTGATCTTTCCCATCCCATCGGTTTCAATCTCCTCCAAAATGCGCCGCCACACCGACGCCACCGCATCGCTTCTGGGGTCGTCGGTGCAATGAAGGCGATTTGGTCCGAGTCCTGGGGGGCCCGAATGGAATACATCCTCTATGCCGCAGTGGCCGCGTTACTCGATTGCCAGAATATATCGATCCTCGGCGTGCAGCGGATGCTCGTCGATCGGTCGTACCGGCAATGGGTGGTGAATCAAGCAAAAGATCCAATGGTCAAATCATTCTGGATGAACGAATTTGAGCGGTACAGCCCGCAATTCATGCAAGAAGCTATCGCCCCGATTCAAAACAAGGTCGGGCAACTCCTCATGTCGCCTCCTCTCCGGCACATTTTGAGCCAGGTGCGTTGCAAAATTGATCCGCGGTTCATGATGGATAACCGACGGATATTCATTGCGAATCTCTCCAAGGGGACGTTGGGCGAGGACAAGGCCCATCTTCTTGGTTCGCTATTGGTCACGAGTTTTGAGCTCGCTGCTCTGGAACGGGCAGATTTCGCCCAGGATCGGCGCCAAGATTTTTTCTTGTTCATAGATGAGTTTCAAAGCTTCGCCACTGACTCATTTGCGACGATGCTTTCTGAGGCGCGCAAGTATCGGCTCAATTTGACCTTGAGCCATCAGTACCTCGATCAACTCCGGGAGAATGTCCGACATGCGGTCTTTGGCAATGCCGGCACATTAATTTCATTTCGGACCGGTGGTCGAGATGCACAACTTATCGCGGAAGAGTTTTCAAGTGCGGCGAAGCCGAATCAGTTTAGTTCTCTCAGCAATCACGAGGTCATGATCAAGCTCCTGGATCGCGGACAACATCGAGAACCATTCCATGCTCGCACTTTGCCCCCATTGAATATTCGCGCAGGACGACGGAATGTTGTTGTGAGGCAGTCGCGGGAGAAATATGCAACGCATCGGAATGCGATCGAAGGCAAAATTCGCCGGTGGATGAGGTAATCGTCACATTTCCACAAGCCAACGATTTTTTGTCATCGCGTTGGCTCAAATACGTCGGCACCCGTTTTCACTCCGTCCCAAACAAATTTCCGAGGAAAGCTTAGGAGCCAAACGGTTCGTATCCTTATCGTGCCATGCTCATCTTTATATATTTCCCCATTCCACGAGGTTATCGCTGCGATGTGATCGTCAGGAGCATCAGGCGCCGGCAAATTCCAATTCACGGAAAACGTAAGCAGATTTCCATTCACAATTCCAGACAGGGGATAGTGAGTGTGACCGCTCGTTCCCCCGCCGTGGTTTTGATACGTACCAGTGAGCGAATGCGTTATGCCATCGTATTTCACCCACATTTCGGAACCCAATTCGTTTCGCCATGTTCCTTCAATTGGTAACGAAGGATCGATCGGTGGAATTAATGAAGATGGCGGGCTTGGTGGCACGTTCGTATTCGTCGTCCCACATCCAGCCAAAAGCAAAGATATCGATATTAAGAGACATAGCTGACGTGTTTGAAGTCTCATCTCGTCCTCCGACACGAAGTACCACGTTCGCAGCCCACAAGATATCGTTACAACCGAACAGAAGCAAGTATTCCACGAAATTCTAACGATGACGCGCAAACACATCGGCGTTTGTCAGTGTGTGATTCCATTGTTGTGTCAGCTTTCGAACCGCCCTCCCATTCTTTGCAGCCGTTTCATATAAACAAGCGAGGGTCCATACCGTATGAAGTTTATCTCTTCCGTCTTTGGAAATTAGGCGTCCAGACCAATTGGCAATCGCACTTCGATTCGGAAAAGCTCTTGATGGCGTAAAAATCACCTGAAAAGTGACCAACAAATCTCCCTGCCTGTTCTCTATGGCAGATCCCGAAATAGGGAACACTTCTCTCTTCGAAGTGTCATGATGGGTTCCTTCAACGAACTGGCCAGAGAGCTTCACAAGGGCGCCTCCGCCCGGGAGTGGAGAGGTATTGTCGACTTTGAGTTTCAACAACGACCCGAGTTCATTGCGCCAAGTTCCTTTAAGTGACATCGTCGACCTCACCATGCATGAAAACCGCCTGCGTAATCGCCAGCAACGCGCTTGGCGACCTAGTGACGATAAAAGCTTCGCCTGAAGATATCTCGGGGTCAAGCTAATTTCAGATTCAAAACTGAGGAACGATGCGGAGAGCTCACGCTCGCGATATCCACATTGGCCTCTCGACAAGTAACGTGAACCATGCTTCGCTTTAAGGCAGAGCAGTTCTATTCATCGATCCGTCATCACCTTAAATGCGGCGATGGCCTCGTAGCCGCGAACCGAAGGGAGCATCAAATGCCTCGAAGAAGAATTGCGCGCAGGTTCGAGCCGCGATACGGCGTTTCAGCATCGATGGTTGCCGAAGAAGCGAAATGGCTCGGCCGTGAAGTGGAAGACCATGAACATTTGGCGATTGGAGAGGCCAAACAAAAGGTTCAGGAGCGCCGTGGCCTCTGCGAGCGATCGTGGAATCACTTGAAGTTGCTTTTGGAAAGCGTTTCCGAGCGAGAGCGGACCATCCTACACGCTCTTTTTTACCGCGATTCCTTCCACATTCTGGAGCTTTACCTTGAGTTCGTTAGGAGAAAGCATCCTGAGCAACCCAAGGCTGCGGTTGCGCCGTCTTCCAAAACTCAGACAGACCCATCCAAATCGTTTCCCGAATCCCTCTTTGATCTCTAGTCGAAAGGAGACACAAATGCGCAAGCCCGCGCCTGACCGCAAAGCCCCCGTCCCTCAAAGCCAATCTGGAAAGGAACGGCCGGTACACACAATACGCCACCGCAATATCAAGGCTTCGATATGGCGTAACTCGACGGGCAAAGGCCCGGTTTACAACGTCACAATCGTTCGTGGATTCAAGGTCGGACCGACCTGGAAAGATAGCAGTAGCTTCGGATACGACGATCTACCGATCGTCGCGAAGCTGTTGAACGACTGTCATTCCTACATCACCGATTTGCGAGCACAGGGACGTGCCGATGGAAGCGGTGAAGCAAGCGAATAGAAGCGATCTACTTGCCGGACCTCTTATGGTCTGGCTTTTTCACTTGCGCGAATAGTTTCTCTCTGGCACGCTGTATTCAGTTTAGTTCCTTTCGGGCGTCTCGTTCGAGGCGCTATTCCATCTGACTCATTCTGAGAAAGGTCGTGCCATGGGAACGTCAAAATTCCTGTTGGGCCAACTCGTCATTACGCGCGGCGCGCATGACAAATTGAGCCTTGAAGATGTGAAGGTTTGCCTTGGTCGCCATGTGTTAGGCGATTGGGGCGATCTCGATGACGAAGATAAGCGAGCGAACGAAATGGCGCTCGCCCAGAACCTTCGTTTACTTTCCGCTTACACGGATCGCGGGGGTATCCGCTTCTGGATCATTACTGAAGCTGATCGTTCTGTGACAACTGTGCTATTGCCGGAAGAATATTGAATCACCTTTTGTTTTTCCCTCAACCACTTGAAAGGAGGAATCACCATGACTGAGCAATCCGCCTGGATTGATTTCAAGCAACTTCGATTGAGCCTCAATTTTGAACGTGTCCTTGAGCATTATGGCGCGAAGCTGACAATCAAAGGCGATCGGGCCAGCGGTTTCTGTCCGCTTCCCACGCATGAAGGTAAACGTAAATCCCCGTCTTTTTCGGTGCAGCTACAACGTGGAATTTGGCAGTGCTTTGGATGTAAAGCCAAAGGCAATGTCTTGGACTTTGCATGCCGAATGGAGGGCCTCGACCCGGAACACCCAGGTGAGTTTCGTAAGGCGGCACTACGAATTCGGGAGATATTTCAGACGGCCGTCGCAGCGAAAGCGAGAGCCGCAGATATGGAGAAGCGGAGTCAAAAGGTGCTTGTGAACGCTCCTATTGATTTTGAACTCAAGAACCTCGATCCGGATCATCCGTATCTTAAGGAACGTGGCTTCACCGATGAGACAATTCACTTCTTTGGCCTCGGCTTCTGCAATCGCGGGATGCTCAAAGGGCGGGTGGCGATCCCGATCCAAGATCCCAAGGGTCAGCTTGTCGGCTATGCCGGCCGGTTGACCAAGGATGAAGAGATCAGAAAAGAGAATCCCAAGTACCTCTTTCCGGGTACCCGAGTGAAGGATGATGTGATCCTGGAGTTCCGCTCATCCCTCCTCCTCTACAACTGCCACGGGATCAAAGAGCCGATGGACCATTTGTTTGTAGTGGAGGGATTCCCGGCAACATGGTGGCTCTGGCAGGCGGACTACCGTAACGTTGTTGCCCTGATGGGCTCCAGTTGCTCGGACGAGCAGGGAAAGCTCATTATCGACCTCGTGAAGCCGGATGGAAAGGTCTGGCACCTGCCGGACGGAAACGATGCCGGACGACGCTGCGCCTTGAGCCTTCTGGAACGGGTTTCGCCGCATCGATTCGTTCGATGGATTCGTCTCACGGACGAAGAGCAACCGACGGATTTGATGCCGGACGAACTGATGGCGGTGTTTGGGCAGTGATCTTGATGGAGCGATCGAGTGATCGCTCCACTTTTTTAAAACATTGAAGAGTGAGACCGCAGCGGCTATCCCGCCAATTGAGGATGG
>CAZCKE010000297.1:0-5561 GCA_964499005.1 uncultured Tepidisphaeraceae bacterium | reverse complement strand
AATGCCCCTCGTCTGTCTGAGTAATTTTAATCATTTGCTCGAGGAAGCTGTTGATCGCGCCGGCCAACTCGTGCAGGACGCCGATCGCGCCGGCCGTATTGAAATCGTCGTCCATCATCTCCAGAAATCTCAGCTTGTGGGCCAGGACGACGCGAACAAAGGCCCCGACTTGTGATTCCAGCAGCTCGGTGGCGGCCTGGTCCATTTCGTGCGTTTGCTCGGACAGCGGCTCGGCGGTGATCCGCTCGATCCGCTCAATCAATCGGCGAAAAACGGACAACGCTTTGCGGGAGTTGACCAGGGCATCTTCCGAGAATTCCGTCGGACGCCGGTAATGGCTGTTGAGCAGCATGTAGCGCAGGACTTCAGGCCCCCAGGCCTCGAGCAATTCGCGCACGGGCACGACGTTCCCGATGCTCCCGCTCATTTTTTCATCCGCCCATTCGCCGCTGGCCAGCTTGGTCTTGATTCGAGTCAGGCCGTTGTGCAGCCAGAATTTGGCGAACGGCTTTCCGGTGGCTGATTCGGACTGGGCCAGCTCATTTTCATGATGGGGAAAGATCAGGTCCATGCCGCCACCATGAACGTCCAGCGTCTCGCCGAGATATTTCATGCTCATGGCCGAGCATTCGATGTGCCAGCCGGGGCGCCCCCTGCCCCAAGGCGAATCCCACGCGGGCTCGTCGGGCTTGGCGGCTTTCCAAAGGGCGAAGTCCGCGGGATTTTTCTTTCCCTGGCCTTCGAGCGCGCGCAGACCACTCTCCTGCTCCTCCACTTTACGGTTGGAGAGTTTGCCGTAGTCCGGGTCCTTGGTGACGTCGAACCACACATTGCCGTCGGCGGCGTAGGCGAAACCCTTGTCCACCAGCTTCTGGCACATGTCGATGATCTCAGACATGTGCTCGGAGGCCTTGGGGAAACGATCGACCGAATCGATGCCGAGTTGGCGCAGGCATTCCATGTATTCCGCGGTGTACTTCTCCGCCAATGCCTCGATGCTCGTGTTCAAACGCGTGGCGGCCTCGATCAGCTTATCATCGACATCGGTGACGTTGATCACCCAGAAGACTTCGTATCCCTTATAGCGGAGATATCGCTTGACGGCATCAAAGACGACCGGCCCGACCATGTGCCCGATGTGCGGCGCTTTGTACACGGTCATGCCGCACAGGTACATCCCCACGCGCCCGGGGCGCACCGTGGCGAACAGCTCCTTCTGACGGCTCAGACTGTTGTAAACGCGTAACGTCATGACGAGTGCATGCTACTGTGATGCGGCTGGCGAACCAACAGTGCGACGACATGAGCGGCGATCGCATGGCCACGGCCGACGGCGTCGCACCCCTCGTTGGTGCCGGCCTTCATGTTCACGAGACCGCCTACCATTGTTGTCAGCGATTCTACCATCTGGGGCTTGAACGGCTTCAGTTTAGGCCGTTCCGCAAGAACCGATACGTCCACATTTTCCACGGCATATCCGTGCGCCCGGACCAGTTTCATCGCCGCGGTCACAAACAGTCGGCTGTCGGCCGCCTTCCATCGCGCGTCCGTATTGGGAAACATCTCGCCGATGTCTCCCATTCCCATCGCGCCCAGCAACGCATCGACCAGGGCGTGAAGCACGACATCGCCGTCTGAATGCGCAATCGGTGAAATGCCCTCGGCAACTTGAACACCGGCCAGCATTAATCTCCCGCCGCTTTGGAGGCGATGAATATCGTAGCCGTATCCGACGCGGAAGGCGCCGCGCTCGGTGGGATGGGCTGCTTCGCCGGGCTTGTGTGATTCGACGCTCATCGTGTCAAAGTCCGTATTCCCGAATTTTGCGGTACAGTGTACGTTCGCCGATTCCCAGAATCTTGGCGGCCTGCTCGCGATTGCCATCCACCATTTTCAATGTATTGCGGATCAGTTCTTTCTCGGCCTGCTCGATGCTGATGCCGACGAGATTGTTGATCCCCCCCGCCGTGTCGGCTCCAACGCCCGCCGGGCGGATTTCCACGGGCAATGTTTCGGGGCCCAGAACATTTCCGGGCGAAAGGACGACCATATTTTCGATCGCCGTGCGCAATTGCCGGACATTGCCGGGCCAGCCGTACGAGATCAAAATCTGCTGCGCCTCGGGCGAAACGCCCTCGAGCTCCTTGTGATACTTCTCGGCAAATTCCTTCACGAAATAATGAATCAGCAGGGGAATGTCCTCCCGGCGCTCGCGCAGCGGCGGCAGGGTCAGGTTCACGCCTTTGATGCGGAAGAAGAGATCTTCGCGGAACTGTTTGTCGGCGACCATCTCGTCGAGCTTGCGATTGGTCGCGCTGATCAGCCGGACATCCACCTTCACCGGCTCATTGCTCCCCAGGCGGACGACCTCGCCGTTTTCCAGCACCCGCAGGAGCTTGGCCTGCATCGGCGAAGGCATGTCACCGATCTCGTCCATGAAAAGCGTTCCGCCGTCGGCATGCTCGAACCGGCCTTCACGGTCGGAAGCAGCGCCCGTGTACGCCCCTTTGACATGGCCGAAAAGTTCATCTTCGAGAATACTTTCGCTGAGGCCGGCGCAATTGAGCGCGACCATTCGATTCTTGCGCCGCCGGCTGTTGTGATGAATCGCGCGGGCGTTCAATTCCTTGACCGTCCCGCTCTCTCCCATGATCAACACGGGAATATCGCTGGCGGCAACCTGCCGGGCCGTCGTCAGGACTTTCTGCATCGCGGCATTCTTGCCGATAATTCCCTCGAACCCCGTCTGCTCCAGCAATTGATCGCGCAGGACCTGATTCTGCTTCTGGAGTGATGCCCGCTCGGCGGCCCGGCCGACTTGCAGCCGGAAATGATTCAAATCCAGGGGCTTTTCAATGAAACCATAAGCCCCTTCGTTCATTGCCTGCACCGCGATGGGAATATCTCCATGGGCCGAAACCAGGATCACCTGCGGGACCGGATTGAGCGTCTTGGCCCGATGCAGCAGATCCAGGCCCTCCTTTTTCCCTTCCATCATCAGATCGGTGACGATCACGTCATAGCTCTTCTTGGCCAGGCGTGCTTCGGCCTCGGCCAGGTTATAAGCCAGGTCACACCGATGCCCCTGGCGCTGAAGCGCCTCGCACATCACCTGCGCGTGATCCTGCTCATCGTCAACAATCAGAATATGTGCTTTGATCGGCTGCTCGGACATATCAACCGGAATGTACCAGCCCGATAGCGGCGTGGAAACGAACACAGCGCGCCGTTTAACCCGACGGCAACCGGATAGAAAAATCTGATCCCTTGCCGACCTCACTTCTTAGACTGATTTGCCCCCCGTGTTCCTCGACAATCCGCCGGGCCATCGCCAAACCCAATCCCGTTCCCCCCTTTTTCGTCGAATAATATGCCTGGAAGATTTTCTCCTGCTGATCGGCTGGAATGCCGGGTCCCGTATCGATCACGTCGATCACTGCCGATGAATCGGATTTACCAGCCGACAGGATCAATTCCCCTCCGCCGCCCATGGCCTGCATGGCGTTGAGCATCAGATTCAGCACCGTTTGCTTGATCAGCCGGGGATCGATGTTGACGCGCAATCCACCCGGCTGAGGCTTGAAACGCACTTGAACGCGATTGAGCTGAGCCTGGGGCGAGAAAAAATCCACCAGCTCCTCGAGCAACGCGTTCAAATCCACCGATTCCCGGCGAAGCTCGATCTTCCCGGCATATTTCAGGAAATCATCCAGAATGTCGCGCAGACGGGTCGCTTCCCGGCTGACGGTGGCCAAACGGTTGATGATGCGGCTCTGGCCCGGATCCGATGGGCCCAGCTCTTCCTGAAGTAATTGAAGATTCAAAAGAACGGTCGAGAGGGGGTTCTTGATCTCGTGCGCCAGCCCGCCCGTGAGAGTCCCCACCTCCGCCAGTTGCTCGGCGCGGGCGACCCGGGCGCGCAATCGGTTCACGTGACGTTGACGGATGACGCGAATTCGTGCCAGGGAGCGACCCAGTCGCCCGATGCGCTGACGCCAGCGCATGGCGCTTCCAATGAAGAGGCCGCCCAGCACAATGAAGCCGCCAATCAGGCCGATCAGCAGCCCCAGCCCAAAATCGCCCATAGGTCAGACGCCAAAGAAAGCCAATGACGGCTGACCGTAAGGACCGCCGCCCGCCGACGCGGTTGCGACGGCAAGTGCCCATTCTATGGCAGTCGTGCTCCGGCTGCTCTATGGGGTTCGCAGCTGTTCTGGCTGGACGTGAACCTGTCTATATTTGCAAATTCGCAAGCTGGCCGACGCGCCGGACCGCCTGGGCCGACAATCCTTTTTGGCCGATGACCTGCTCATAATCGACGCGTTCACCATCCTTGAGACAACGGAAGCCGTCGCCCTCAATGCTGCTGAAGTGAACGAAAACGTCACGGCCCTCAGGGCTTAAAATGAACCCAAACCCCTTTTTCGAATCGAACCACTTGACGGTACCCGTAGGCATACCCGTCCTCCTAAACAAATAAGCGACGCTGGTGATGAGTAGATGTGAGATCAACAGCTCCGCCAGACAGAAATGGTCCCCTTCGACTGGGAAAACTGTTCCCAGATAAACCGAAGTGATTAATCGACAACGTGTTACAAACGACCGACAACAACATATTCCCACCAACTGATCGTAACTGCGAAATGAATAAACCGGCGCTAGTCATTATACCAATAAACTGCGCAATTCAAACATAATTTTTTGGGATTATTAAACAATCGCCCTCAACCGCTGTATAGCTAAAATTTGACAGGCCTGGATTTGGATCTGCTCAGCCTACGATCGTGTCGAATTTCCCTGCCGCGTACGCCTCGGCCAATTCGTGATAATGTGGTGTAAGCCACTGCATATAAGAGATTTCTGATGGTTTCACCGGCCTGATAATCTTCCCCGGTACCCCCATGACCAGCATTCCATCAGGCACGATCAGGTCCGGCGGCACAACGGCGCCGGCCGCGACCAGACAACCTTTGCCAATCCGTGTCCGGCTCAAAAGTGTTGCGCCCATGCCGATCAACGAACCACTTCCGACGGAAATCCCGTGGACGATGGCCCCATGCCCGATGGTCACATCATCACCAATCGTATTCGGCACCCCACTATCACAATGAAGCACTGCATTATCCTGAACATTCACGCGCTGGCCGATGATGACCGGCGCAACATCCCCGCGAATGACGGCTCCAAACCAGATGCTTGATCCTGGGCCAATGGTGACATCCCCCACGATGGTGCAATTGGGCGCTTTCAGATACCCCCCGGCGCCGCGGACAAATCGTGCCATCCCTCAAGGGTATTGCGATTTACTCAATGCGCCAAGGTAACAGCCTGCCGGAGCTCTTGCCGCCAAATTTTCGTGGACCTCGCCTGCCGGTTTCAAATACACTCATTCATCAGCGCGGTCTGCCGCGCCCCAGACTCTATGGCAACCACATCCACCAATGTCGCAGCCGCCTGGCGAAAGCGTGCCGATTGGTTGGCTCATTGGGCCAAGGCTCAACTGGTCAATCGAACTGATTTGTGGATTCGATATCTTCCCACCGACAAACGACTCGCCCAAC
>CAZCKE010000296.1:735-5579 GCA_964499005.1 uncultured Tepidisphaeraceae bacterium | reverse complement strand
GCCATCTGCCGCGCCGCCTCATCCGGAACCACGTGGAATCCGATGATCACCGCGTTGGACGCATCCGCCAGCTCGATGTCGCTTTCGTTGATTCCGCCGACCGCGCTGTGAATCACGCGGACGCGAACCTCGCTGGTGTTGGCGTCGGTCACGGTCTTGGCCAGCGTCTCCACCGATCCCTGCACGTCGCCCTTGACGATGAGGTTGATCGTCTTGATCTCGTCCGCCTTCATCGTGTCCAGCAGGTTGTCCAACGTGACCTTGTTGGAGGTCGCCAACTGGCTCTGCCGCGACCGCGACTGCCGCTCCTCGGCGATCGACTTGGCGCGGTCCATGTCGTTCAGCACGTAAAACTTGTCGCCCGACATCGGCAATTCGCTCAATCCGCTGACGATCACCGGCGTCCCCGGCCCCGCCTCTTCGATCGATTCGGCCCGATCATTCAACAGGCTGCGAATGCGTCCGTATCCTCCGCCGCTCAGGGCGATGTCGCCCACGCGCAGCGTCCCATCCTGAATCAGGATCGTCGCCACCGCGCCCAATCCTTCGTCCATCCCGCTTTCAATCACGCTCCCGCGCGCCGGCTGCGTCGGATCGGCCTTGAGGTCCATGATCTGGCTCTGCAGATCGAGAATTTCAATCAATTCCGGCACACCCTGCCCGGTGGTCGCGCTGGTGCGCACCACTTCGGTGTCGCCGCCCCACTCGACGGGGTTGAGCCCTTCCTTGGCAAGCTGGCCCAGCACCATGTCCGGATTCGAATCCGGACGATCGATTTTGTTCAGCGCCACGACGATCGGCACGCGCGCCGCCCGCGCGTGGTTGATCGATTCGATCGTCTGGGGCTGAACGCCTTCGGGCGCGCCCACGACCAGCACAACGACGTCCGTCATGTTGGCCCCGCGCGCCCGCATTGCGGTAAACGCCTGGTGGCCCGGCGTGTCGATGAACGTCACGCGCTTCTCGCCCAGCTGGACCATCCACGCCGCCGTATGCTGTGTGATGCCGCCCGCCTCGCCCGCCGCCACGTTCGCATTGCGAATCTTGTCCAACAACGACGTCTTTCCATGGTCCACGTGCCCCAGGATCGTGACCACCGGCGGCCGCGAAACCAGCGCCGCCTCGTCGCGCGGCTTTGCTTCGAGCTCTTTCAGCAGCTGTTCTTCTAGCGTCGCCTGCTGAACGATCTTCAGCTCAATCCCAAACTCCAGCGCGATCGATTCCGCCGTCGAATGATCGACGCCCTGGTTGATCGTCGCCATCACCCCTTGCTTCATCAGCTTGGAAATGATGTCGTTGGTCTTGATCCCCAGCGCGCCGGCCAGTGATCGCACCGTGATGGGCTCCTCGATCGTGACCGGCTCGCCCTTCTGGACGATCGACTTGGCCTGTGCGTGAGTCCCGCGCTTTTTGATCTGCCCCAGGTGGTTGTCAAACGCGCGCCGCGACGTTGCCGCCGCGTTGAGGGCATCCCGACGGGCAATCAGGTCCGCGTCCGTGAATTCCTTCAGCTTTTCCATCGCCTCGCCGCGGCGGCCATCCACTCCACGCCGGCGGCTGGAAAGCGAGCCGCCTTTTTTCCCCGCGGCCTTTTTCTTGGCTTCTTCCCCCTCTTCATCCTCCGAAACCTTCACTCCCCGGCCGCTGCGCGGTCCGGCCGGCGTGATCTCCCCTTGCTGCTCCGCCGGCCGCTGGGGACGCGGGCCACGCGTGTCCAGCGTTTCTTCCTTTTCAATGCGTACCACGCGCGGGCCCTGAATCTTGGCCGGCTGAAGCTTGGTGAGCTGCGGCGCCGGCGCGACGGCTTTACGTTCCGGAGGCTGCGCCGCGGCAGCCCGGCTCGCCAACGTCACCGTCGGACGCATCGGACGCAGATGATCGCTCGGCAATCCCGGCGCCGGGGCCGGTGGCGCCGCGAGAGGCGGAGTCGGCGGCGCGGGCGGGGCAACAGTCGCGACCGGCGCCAATGGCGCCGCGGGAGGCGCAATAGGCGCCGGACGCTTAGGAGCCGGTGCGGCCGGTATCACCGGAGTCGCCGGCGCTTCCACCACGCGCGGCGCTTCAGGCGGCGCGGCCGGTGTCGGCGCTTTGACCACTGGCGCTGGCGCTTTCGCCACGGGAGCCTCGGCCGGAATCACTTCCGCCGAATTGGGAGCTTCCGAAACAACCGGCTCGGGAGGCGGTTCCACCACCGCCGTGGCCGCCGCGGTTTCCCCGCCTTCGCTCGTCTCATCTTCTTTCTTTTTCCTGGCTCGCGAGGCGCGCGACTTGGCTGCGGCGACCTCCACGTGCGGCGCCGTCTCCACCGCCGTGCCGCCCCCCATCGAGCTGAACCATTCACGCACCGACTCGGCCAAACCGAGCGATAGCGTGCTCATATGGTTGGGCGCCGCGTCGGACAGACCTTCCTCCTTCAATTTTTGGAGGATGGCCTTGCTGTCCACGCCCAGCTCTTTGGCCAGAAGATTGACTCGAATGCCTTTTGCCAAAACAAATCTCCCAAATAACAACCGTCTCTCGCAACTACTGCCTTCCCGCAACAACCATCTTCGCGGGACAAATATGCCCTGCTGGCCGGGGATCAATGCCCCGGGCTCGCTATTAGAGCTTTCCTGCCTCTTCTTCCGTCTCCGGCGGCCGATCGCGCCCTTCCGCCAGCGCCGCCGCCGTCTCTTCGTCTGCCGACGGTCGATTGCCCTCCTCTTCGCTGGCAATGCCTCCGATCGCCTGCTCCTCGGGCGCCAATGTCTCACCTGCTGCGGCCGATTCCTGGTGAACCGTCACTTCCGGCGCCGCACCTTCCACCGCCTCCAGCGGGCTGGGAAGTCCGCCGCCCGCGGCGGTATCCGCCGGAGCATCTCCCAGCGCCAGCAGCGCCGCCCGATCCGCCGCTCGAGCGGACGCATCGGCCGCTCGCGCGGATGCATCGGCAGCCTTCTTCGCCTCTTGTTCCGTCGCGACAATCTTCGCCTCGGCCGCGCACCGTTCGACCACGGTCTGAGCCGTCGCCTCGTCCAGGCCCAGCTCTTCCATCAACGGACCCGTTCCCACTTCTTCCAGATCGCGAACGTCGATCAACCCGAGCACGATCACCTTGTCGATCATTTCGCGGGTAATGCCCGCGATGCTCTTGAGCGTCTCTTCCAGCCGGTCCGTGCCCTTCTTGAATTCCGTCGGCGTCAGGATGTCGATATCCCATCCCGTCAGTCGTGCCGCCAATCGCACGTTCTGCCCGCGTTTGCCGATCGCCAGCGAGAGCTGGTCCTCGTTCACGACGACCGTTGCCCGCCCCAGTTCAAAACAGAGCGCCACTTCGGCCACTTCCGCGGGCTTGAGCGCATTACTGATGAGAATCTGGCTCGACTCGTTCCATCGCACGATGTCGATCTTCTCTCCGCCCAACTCGTCGACGATGTTTTTGATGCGGCTCCCGCGCACGCCGACGCACGCGCCCACCGCATCCACCTTCGAGTCGATCGACGAAACGGCGATCTTGGTCCGATGCCCCGGCTCACGCGCCAGCGCTTTGATCTCGATGGTGCGCTCGCCGACTTCCGGCACCTCGCGCTCAAAGAGCCGTCGGATCATTTCCGGATGGCTCCGGCTCAAAATGATCTTCACCGCGCTGGGCGTGTCTCGCACTTCCAGGATCAGCGCCTGCACCCGCTCCCCCACCTCGTGCGTTTCGCCCGGAATCTGCTCGCTTCGCGGCATGATCCCTTCCACGTTTCGCAGGAGCGTCACGATCATCGTGTCCTTCTCAAATCGCGCCACCGTGCCAGTAATGATCGTCCCGACCCGGTCCTTGTATTCCTCGTAGATGCTTCCGCGTTCATCCTGCCGGATGAGCTGGATCATCACCTGCTTGACCGTCTGCGCTCCAATGCGCCCCACCACCGACAGGGGCACTTCCGCCCCCAGCCGCGCCGCTGAAATCTGGCCCGTCGTTCGGTCCAGTTTCACCGTGAATTCAGCCGCGTCTTCCACGTTAAATTGCTTGCGCAGACCCGAAGCCACGGCCTGCTCGATGTCGTTGTAGATCTGCTCGCGCTCGATGTTCTTGTCTCGGGCGATGCCGTCCACGATTCTGACGAGTTCTTGCGGATTCATAAAACACCACTTCTCTCTCTATTCAGTTGTAAAAACCGTCCCGCGGCACCGCCACGGGCTTAAATTTTTCAAACAAAAAAGGCCGGCCAAAATTGGCGGCCCCGCAGATCGGGAAGAACCTGTCCGACACCACCCGATTAGGTGGTACACCTCCGCTGCCGATCGCCCGAACCGGAAAGCTTCCGGGCGGCCGGAAAACGCGGACGGAGCCTGTCACCATGCGTTTGCTTATACAAGTGCATGGGCGGGCTCGTTGGTGGGAGACGCTGTCTCCAGGGTCAAGTTCATCCCGGTGTCTCCGGGTTCAAACAAATGCACTCTCCGAGCGTCGACGTAAATCGTCGCCTCGGAGCCCGCCTGCAAGCCGCTTTGCGCTTCCAGCCGGCCGACCACGTGGTCGTGCAGGGCGGTATTCATATAGACATCCATATCGCTGCCCAGCGGCTCGATTACATTGAGCCGCACTTTCATCGGCGCTGCTCCTTCCACCTGCCGCAAATGCAGATGCTCGGGTCGAACGCCCAGAACAATATGTCCGCCGGCAAGGCCGCCAATGCGGTTTTTCGCTGCTGCCGACAATTGGTCCAACGGAAGCGTAAACCCGCCGCCGGGGAAGGTCAACTCGGCTTTGCCGCCGACCGGCATACCGGCACTCCCATTCCCATTGCTTCCCACGGCCGCGATTCGCTTCAATTTTCCTTCCTCAAATGTCAGTTTCCCACCCGCCGAGCGGG
>CAZCKE010000296.1:0-725 GCA_964499005.1 uncultured Tepidisphaeraceae bacterium | reverse complement strand
AAACGAATCCACTCGGCGCGCCTGCGGCCAGCGGCTGACCCGGAGTCTGCAGCGCCGTGGGATGCGTCGCGATGTAGCCGCCGTCGGGCAGCGCCGCGACGTCGTTATACTCCTTCCCGGCTGGGACGCCTCCGTTCCAGGCAAGCGCCCAGCTTCCGCCGGACGGTTTCCGTTCCGTCCTTCCCCACCGTTTCCCCCCCGCCGAGCGGATCGTCCCATCAAAAAAGTTCATCGGCGGCATTCCGATAAAACCGGCCACAAACCGGTTCCTCGGAGAATTATAGGTATTCAGCGGCGTATCGGCCTGCTGGATTCGCCCGTCCTTCATCACCACGATCCGGTCCCCTAGCGTCATCGCCTCTTCCTGGTCGTGCGTGACGTAAATCGTTGTCGTGGAAAGACGTTGATGAAGCCGCTTCAATTCCGCCCGCGTCGTCACGCGCAGCTTGGCATCCAGATTCGACAGCGGCTCGTCAAACAAAAACGCAGCTGGCTCCCGCACGATCGCCCGCCCCAACGCCACGCGCTGCCTTTGGCCGCCGGAAAGTTGCTTTGGCTTGCGCTCCATCAAATGCTCGATATCTAGAATCTTGGCCGCCTGTGATACACGCTGCTGGATCTGATCCTTCGGCATCCCCCCCAATTTCAGCCGAAACGCCATATTCTTGAACACCGTCATATTGCGGTTAATGGCCTCGTTCTGACACACCCTGGCACTATCCCGG
>CAZCKE010000295.1:0-5607 GCA_964499005.1 uncultured Tepidisphaeraceae bacterium | reverse complement strand
GTGAACTTGAATCCTTCTTGAACGAGCTCAGGCCGGGTGCCGTCGGCAACGACGGGATGGAGCCGAGCTTGGTGCACGCCAGGCTTCCCTCAATCACGGCGGGTCACACCGCCAACTCATCGGCAGTGCCTTGGTCTCTACAAACATCAGCGCACATGCCACCACGCTGCGGCTGAAGCCGCGCGCTACCCAAACGCAAAAACCTGCCTTCGTAGGCTCCCAGCCCCGCCAATGCTGATCAATCGAGCGGGGCGTGGGGCGAGTTGCCGATGCTGACGCAAGTGATGTCGCATGCGCAGGCGCTGGCGAAGATCCTGGCAGCCGATCACGACAGCCCGTCGCCGCTTTGCGGAACAGGATTGTGGGCGGGAATTGACGCGTATCGCGGCTACCACCCTCAGCCTTTTCTGGGCGCCCCCATGGACTTGTTTCGCATTCCAAAATTCGATTATTACTTTTTCCAGAGTCAGCGTCCGGCGGCGGCTCAGGGGCCCGGGAGCGGGCCGATGGTCTTCATCGCCAATTACGCGAGCTTTCTTTCCCCGGCGGTGGTGACCGTCTTCAGCAATTGCGAGGAAGTTCACCTCTATCGGAATGGCCAGGAAGTCACGCCGGAAAAATCGCCCGTGGACCTGTCGGCGCTGCCTCATCCGCCACAATTTTTCCCGGTGGGCCAGACATCGGCGACGCAATCGACGATGTTCATGACGGGAGTCGCCTCGGGCGGTGTGCACATCGGGGAGCTCAAGGCCGAAGGGTTGATCGGCGGCAAGGTCGTCGCGACACAGGTCGTGCGAGCGCCGGGAAAGCCGAACAAAATCGTCCTGGAAGCGGATCTGGACGGCCGGGATTTAATCGCGGATGGCTCGGATTGGGTGCGAGTTTATGCGCGCGTGTGCGATCCGCGCGGAACAACGCATCCGTTTGCCGACGACCTGGTCAGGTTTACGGTCAGCGGAGAAGGCGAACTGATCGGCGACGCCCGGATCGCCAACAATCCCGCGCCGGCGCAGGCGGGCATTGCCACCGCATTGATCCGCGCCTCAAGCCGACCGGGCGCGATCACGGTTCGGGCGGAAGCCTTCGGCCTGCAGTCGGATGAAATTACGATCCAAAGCAAACCCCCTAGCCGGCAATTTCTTCCATAGACTGGAAGCAGGCGGAGACGGATATCAATGAGCCAAGCCCCCGCTGTTGCACCTATAGCATCCACCGCGCCGCTATCGTCACGCGAGCCCGGCGGGGTGCTGATGCGCCAACTTCTGGCCCTGGCCCTGCCGATGCTCGCCGAGCAGGTCCTGAACATGCTGGTGGGGGTCAACGACACGTATCTGGCGAATCATCTCCCGGACCACGCGGCCGACGCAGGGGCGGCGGTCGGCACGATCACTTATTTTCTGTGGTTCATCGGATTGCTCGTCTCCTCCATCGGAACCGGCAGTGCCGCAATCATCGCGCGGGCCAAGGGAGCGCGGCATCGGTCGATGGCCAACAGCGTCACGGGACAGTCGATCTCGGCGGCGATCATCGTGGGAGCGGCTCTGGGGCTGCTGATGTTTGCCCAGGCCAGACCGATTGTGATGGCGACGGAGCTTCAAGGGGAGGCGCGGGGGTTTGCCTTATCGTACTTGCGAATGTTGAGCCTGTCGCTGCCGTTGACGATGGTGATGTTCACGGCCAATGCGTGCCTGCGCGGGGGCGGCGACACGCTGACGCCGGCGATCTCCATGATCGCGGTGAACGTGATCAACATGGTGAGCAGCTTTGCGCTGACGCGCGGATGGTGGGGATTGCCGACAATGGGATTCAACGGGATCGCGACGGGGACGATCATCGCGTACGTATTCGGCGGGGTCATGCAGTTCGTTGTGCTGTGCATCGGAACCAAAGGCGGGAAATTGCATCTGCACCGGCTGCGTCCGCATTGGCACACGATCAAGCGGCTGGTGCGAATCGGATTGCCGGCGGGAGTCGAGGGACTGCTCGTGTGGCTGGCAAACGTGGTCGTGCTGGTGATCGTCAACAAGCTGGACGAGACCAATGTCATGGCATCGGCGCATATGAACACGATCCGGCTGGAGAGCTTGAGCTTTATGTTCGGGATCGTGTTTGGCACGGCGGCGGCAACCCTGGTGGGGATCAGCCTGGGACGAAAAGATGCGGCGCGGGCGCGGCGATGCGCTTATCTGGGGTTTGCCCTGGGGGGCGGGATGATGACGTTGTGCGGGATCATCATGATCACCCTGGGAAGGTATCCGGCGCGATTTTTGTCGCCGGACAATCCGCAGATCGTGGCGTTGACGACGCGGTGCATTATGATCACGGGATTTGTCCAGTGCGCCTTCGCGGCCAATCTGATATTCGGCGGCGCTTTGCGCGGAGCGGGAGATACCCTGGTGGTCATGGCGTTGAACCTTTTAACAATCCTGGGGCTGAGATTGACGGGAGTGCTCATCGTTGGAGCGTGGCTCAAGCTGGGTCTGGGAGCGATCTGGATGGTGCTGGCCGGCGAATTGTTGATTCGGAGTTTGCTGATCTACGGGCGATTTGTGCAGGGCGGGTGGCAGAAAATTCAGGTGTGAATCGGGAGGGGCAGGTCAGCGACCTTCATTGAACTTGCGCGCGACAACGGTTTTGAGCCTACGGGGAAATGGGCGCGAAAAGTAGATGAGCAGCTTGTTGCGCCAGCCGGCGATGATGGTGCGCTGGCCGCGCATCATGGCACGGTAGCCGATCTGGGCCACTTCCATCGAGGTCATGGCTTTGCCGCGGAAGAGCCGGGATTGATCCATTCCCGAGCGTTTCTGAAATTCGGTGGTCGTGGGCCCGGGGCAGAGCGTTGTGACGCTGACACCTTTGCCGGAGGCTTCGTTATCCAGTGCTTCGGAGAAAGAGAGCACAAAGGCCTTGGAAGCGTAGTAGACGGCGAGCAACGGGCCGGGTTGGAATGCGGCGGTGGATGCGACGTTCAGGATTTTTCCGCTTCGCCGCTGGAGCATCGAGGGCAGGAACAATCCGGTCAAATGGACCAATGCCGTGACGTTCACCTGGACCATCGCGATTTGAGTGGCCGGATCGGATTTCCCGAACTCGCCGTAGACGCCGAAACCCGCATTATTGACGAGGAAGTCGATCGCGATGCTTTTGGCCTGGACCTGATCAAAGATCTGCCTGGGTGCATCGGCCTGCGACAAATCGGCCGCGATCACCTCGACATTTACGCCGTGATTTTTGCGCAGGTTGGCGGCGAGTTCTTCAAGCTGGACTTGATTGCGGGCGGTAACGACGAGGCGATGGCCCTCGCGCGCGAAGATTTCGGCCAGATCGCGACCGATGCCGACGGAAGCACCTGTAATCAAAGCAGTTTTTCCGGAAAGACTCGGCATGGGGTTTAGGGGCTTTTTAGGGTTGAAGGCGCTGGATTTTCCAGGAGCCATCGGCTTGACGAAGATAGACAAGGCGATCGTGGAGGCGGCCCGCGCGGCCCTGCCAGAATTCGATGGTCGCGGGCTTGAGGCGATAGCCGCCCCAGGATGCGGGAAGGGGGACGGGGCCATGGGAGAATTTGGAAGCCATGAGCTTCTGGGCCTTTTCCAGCGCCTGGCGCGATGCGACGACATCGCTCTGGAGAGAGGCCCAGGCGGAAATCTGGGCCTCGCGCGGGCGGGCGTGAAATAATTGCTGGCTCTCGGATCGTTTGGTTTTTTCGATTGGGCCATCGAAGCGGACTTGGCGCTCGAGTGGTTCCCAGAAGAAGACCATCGAGGCCTTGGGGTTTTGGGCGATGTCGCGGCCCTTGCGGCTGGAATAGTTGGTGCCGAAGACCAACCCTTTCTGGTCGAAGCTTTTAACGAGGACGATGCGAACGGATGGGGCGCCCTCGGAGCCGACGGTGGCGAGGGCGACGGCATTGGGCTGGGAGATTTGGGCTTTGAGCGCTTCGTCGAACCATTTCGAGAACTGGACGATGGGGTCGGGGTCGAGCTGGGATTCGAGCAATTTGCCTCGGGTATAGTCGCGGCGGAGTTGGTTGGGGATGTTGGGGGCTGGAGTAGTCATTGAACCATTTTATAGCACGGTGATCGCAAATTATTGGCGTCGCCGACGTTTTGTTCTGCGCTTCGGCTTTGTTTCTTCCAAAGCGGAAAGCGTCTCGACATCGGCCAAGTCTTTCGGTCATCCGCTGAAGCTCGTCAAGATATCAATTCGAATCGGCTCCGTTGTAATCCAGATATCCAAGTCTTTGGTCGAACGGTAACAGCCGTAATTGTTAATGGCATAGCCACCGAGAATGAGATATTCAATCTGCGCCGAGTTCAACGACTCTAAGAACTCTTTGAAGTCGGGGTAAAGGCTTGCCTGCGCCATAGCCGTAGTTGAATTGCCGTAACTGCTCCAACGCCTGCATTCTCTGCCGAGGAGTCCTGGAAAGCCAGTGTTTACGATCCGCCTCTTCTGCCGCGGCAAAGCTTTTGAACGCCGTCAGTTTCCAGCCGCGCCGGCTGACAATGGACTTGCTTTTTGGCTTAGATTTTTTGGTCTTCATCTCTTCGTCGCGCATATGCATCTTACCACTTGTACGCCAAAACGCTGCTCGAAAGATGCTGAATTGTCAGCAATCCTAAGGTGCAGACGGAGATGTCGTTTCTACATTCTCGACTTTCAAAACAACAAACCGGGTTTCGAAGCCGTACTCATGGTCCGCGACGATTCCCGCTTCTTTGTCCCCATAGTCGGACTCGCCGTCAACGATGCCGCGGTAGAAACCCGTTTCGTAACCGATGAGGGTAACCGTTCGGCGATCCGCGACGGAGAAGCCCTGTTCTGACGACAAAACAACCAGAATAGGCGGGCTTAATAAACGATCCTGTAACTGATCGACCCGAATCATCATCGCGCCCGCCCACTCTTTGATTCTCGGCGTTCCGGGCGGCCCCTCCAAGAACGCTGTCCCATGAATTCGGACGATCGTTCCAAAGGGCAAGCCTAATTCTCCGGCAACAGAGCGAGAGTACACCTCAGAGAGAGGGATAGGGCCAGAATTCTTACACGAACACGCGCAGAGAACTGCGCAGGCAAGGATAAACATAGCTGCCCGCAACCTGCGCCACACACGAACCATCATTTTCCCTTGGAGTAAAACTTCGGCATCGGCTTGCCGAGCTTCTCCCACTGTCTGTTGACCGCGTCCATCTTGCCGGCGCTGTTGAGCACGTGCAGCTTGCGCTGGACCATCTTGGTGATCGCCTCACGGGCGGGGCCGAGATAATTTCGTGGATCGAACTCGGCCGGCTTGGTCGCGAAGACCTCGCGAATCTTGGCGGTCATGGCCAGGCGAAGGTCGGTGTCGATGTTGACCTTGCAGACGCCGTAGTTGCGGACGGCCATGGAGATCTGGTCCTCGGGAACACCCTTGGCGTTGGGCATGGCGCCGCCGTATTTGTTGACCAGGTCGATGAATTCCTGCGGGACGCTGCTGGAGCCGTGCATGACCAGGGGCAGTCCTGGGCAAGTTTTCATGATCTGCTCGATGCGGTTGAAGGCGAGCTTGGCTTCGTGTTTGAATTTGTAAGCGCCGTGGCTGGTGCCGATGGCGACGGCCAGGCT
>CAZCKE010000294.1:0-5646 GCA_964499005.1 uncultured Tepidisphaeraceae bacterium | reverse complement strand
TGTGCGCGATAGCCGGCCAAGCGAATGACTTACCCAGACATTTCTCGCAGACGGCGTCCTTGCGATAGAAGGTTGCGCTGGGGCACAAGAGACGGAAGTTATGCAAGGTTTGAACAACGGCAGCGCCACCGGCCCGTGCCGCGTAATACGCGGAGGGTGATATCAGCGGAAATGTATTATGGAAGTGAACAATTTGAGGTTGCGCCGTGGCGACCAGATGTTTGAGTTTTTGATGTTCCGCGTTGCTCCAAACAGTACCCGCGGCCAACGTCAGTGGATGGCGGCTCTTGATGGTTTCGTTGTGAGCCGTGAAGCGGATTACTCGATGACCGTTCCGCTCAAGGAGATCCGCCTCGTCGCGAAACACGATATCCTCTCCGCCGGGTTGCTGATAGAAATTGTGAACCACGATGACGGTGGGCTTGAGAGACCTGAATGACGAAGAGCGCGATCGCTCGGTTTTTTCAATTTCGATGTGGGGCGGCGGGAGTTCGTTCGATAGGATCGGGAGAGAATAGGCCGCTCGGCGAAGGCCTCCATGAGGATCGCTTGCCATGCGATAGACATTCATCAGCAAGTGGTAGTTAATGTCCGCAGTATATTTGATGGAGAATTCAGCACGGGCATTTTCCCGCATGCGGGCCAATCGCGGCGGGTCCGAGATCATTTGCCGCACGGCTTGGCACAATCCCATGGCGTCGCCGGGTTGAAAACGCAGGCCGGTGCGCCCCGAATCCACTATTTCCGCCATCGCGCCCAAATTCGACGCAATCACGGGCGTGCCCACCGCGTAGGCTTCGACGGCAACGCGGCCGAATGTTTCGTACCACTCGGAGGGGAAGACCAGGAACGCGGCATCACCCATCAACGCCGGGATTTCACTGGCCGGTTTATTTCCCAGCCATTGGACGCATTCCATTTCTTTAGAGGCCGCGATGACCAAATCGCGGAGCGGGCCATTGCCGACGATCTTCAGCACGGGGGGATTTTCACGGGTGCGACTGAGTTCGCGCCAGGCCGACAGCAAAGTCTGGATGCCTTTTTCCTGTGAGAGCCGCCCTACGAAAATGGCGTAATTTCCGGCGCCTCCGCGTGGTCCCGGATCCCTTAAGACGAAATTTGGTTTTACGATGATCCGCTCAGCGGGAAAGCCACCTTCAATAAATCGCTGTCGCGAAAATTCGGTAAGAGCCACGAAAACGTTAACGGTCCGTGTCCAGGTCTTGATGGAATTATGGACGGCCAGCATCGCGGTCGTCACGGCGCTGGCCGTGCGGCTTCCACGATAGCAGCCATGAAGGGTGGCCGGCCATGGGATCGTTTTCCCGAGGCAATCGTGGCAAAGTTTTCCGTCGCGCGCCAGCGTAGCACCAGGGCAAACCAGACGGAAGTTTCTGAGGCTGGCGACCACTGGTATGTTCTGGTCGTGCGCCGCATACAGGGCGGCGGGGGACATTAATGGAAACGTGTTGTTGAAGTGAGCGATGTCCACCTTGTGTTTTAGAATCAGTTCGCGAACTTCGGCGTAGGCGGATTTGTTCCAAAGCGTGCGCCGAACGACCTCCCACCGGTTCATCGATTTGATCGCGCTGTTATGCAGCTTGTATTCAATAACCTGATGTCCGTGCTCGCGTAAAACAGCGACCTCGGCCGCAAAACTTTGATCTTCCCCACCGGCTTGCTGATAGAAATTGTGGGCGATCAATATGTTCATGAGTATATGTCTGAGCGCAATGTTGAGTGGGTGGACTGCATCATTGGAATATCCGTCACGTCCGATTTCAGCGGTGAAACGTCCGTCAAATCAAGGGAAGAATTTGGCTCAATCCTGCTTCAATCCGTTTGACTTCCCTGTCAATGCGTCCGATGCACCTTGGATAAGTCTATCGCCAGACGAAATATCCATTGAGCTGGAGGGCGCATGAGGGTCAGAAGGCAGAGATCCGAAATACAAAATTCATCGATTGAGGGATTGGAAAACAGATGCTTATTTTCCGCAGTAGTCGTGAACAGCTATGGTGCAATCGGCAACGGGAGCTACGATTCGACGGCAGCTATCCAGAAAGCGATCGACGCATCGGCAATGGGAGACACGATTTATTTCGGAGCCGGCACATATCTCATTTCCAAAACGCTCAGCCTTAAGAGCACTCGCAACTACATCGGAGTTAGCGGATCAGTGTTGCTCATGTCTCCCACCGCTGCGACCGGTACGGCCATGATGGCTTTAAATGCCGGCCAGGATCACGATGTGACGGTACGAGGCCTGACGTTCAACGCCAACGATGTTGGGGGCGGGCTTCAGATATCCGTCAATGGCGGCAATTCGACGCCCGCAAAGAACATGAACATCGTCGGGAACACGTTTGAAAACACCTTTTGGAGCAATGCCCATCCGTACGAATCAGCCATCTATGATCCGGTCGGGATGCAAAATATTCTGATCTCGAAAAATACATTCATTCATGACGGGGGCGGGATCTGCGCGACGGACCCAAATCAATTGCGCATTACCAGCAATGTATTTAACAGCATCAGTGGAGATGCGATTTTCATTCCAATTTTTCAGGCTCCGTTCAACTATGGGAGCGGTATCGTCGTTTCATCTAATGTGGGACAAGACATCCACCGAATGGCGATCGAGCTTTGGGGAGGCGGCGGAAACGATCCAGTAGCACCTTTAATTTTGCGAAACCAATTCACCGGCTTTCCTGCCCCACCTCCGGGCAGCGATACGTTCGGGATGTCAATCGTGACCGGAAATGGAGCACAGATTATCGGGAATATCATCCGTGGAGGCTCTTCCGGACTGGGTATCGAAGTGGGCGGCTCCAATGCGCTGGTGGAGAATAATATTGTTGATGGATTTAACCAGAACATGGGCATTGGAGGCGCTCCGGGCGCCATCATCCGCGGGAACACACTGCTGAATGCCCGAGTTAGCGGAATTCTCAAATACAATGCGGGCACCGCCCCGGGGCTTCAAATCCTCGATAATCGCATCATTAATCCTCACGATGTCGGGATCTTCATGGATGCCACCGATGGTTGGGCTGGCGCAATAATCGAGGGAAACACAATCACTCGCAACGGCGGCGTCTGGACCGATGACAACGGCTTGGTGTTCAGCGCAATGGGGCTTTGCCCGCCGGGAGGCGCGGTGATCATTGAGAACAATACGTTGATCCAAGGGGCCAAGAACGTTCCCGCGAAATTCAATTTTATTGGTGTCCGTGTGAATGGATATCAGGAAAATTTCGCCGGCTCAGAAATCCAGGGCAACGATGTTATTTCCAAATCGGCGACGCTATTCGGCGTCGGCATTTTTGGCAACGCTCCGGGGGCGTTAGATCAAGTCGATGTTTCAAACAATTCGTACCAGGGCTTACTCAGCGGTATGGTGTAACCGACGAGATTTACCGACCATCACAGACCCGCCGGGAGGGGAATGTCGTCGCTTTCGGGATCAAGAGGCTTGGAACGACGGGAACGGCCCATCAAAGTTGCAGGAATCTCGAATTCCTCTCTCATCAAAGGCGCCAAGCTCAAGCCAACGATCAGATAAAAGGGAATCGCGCCGTACGGCGCCTCGAAAAAGTCTCCGAAACACCCGGTGACAATTGAGCTGACGAAGACAATAAGCCCAAAGATTTCGCCGTATTCATGATACGCAGCCCATAGGGCGCGGAAAATCTGATACATGAAGAATGCGAAGAAAGCGACGCCCAGCCATCCGCCATAACAGAGGCAGTAAAAGAAAATGTTATGCGGCGTGCGCAGGCTTCCCGATTCGATGTAGTCGACCAGTGAGGCGATGTCGTATCCGTAAGCATGGCCGAAGACAAAAGTTTCGGGAGTCTCGTTGACGGAGTTCCAGATTTCCTTCCACCAGTCTTGCCGCCACTGGACGGTGCCCGCAAAGTCATCGGCATTTTCGACATATTGTGAGGCTAGATCGGGATCAAGTGGAGCAATGGCCCTGCCGATGACGCCTCGGACCGAAGCCTCACCACCGCGGCCTGCGGGGGGCGGCCGGCCGAGAGTCCGGGCACAAGCCAGCCCCGCTAAGGCGACAAGGGGAAAAACAGACTTGGCTACCAAGGCGAACTTCCGTTCTAGGATGGTCCAAAGTGTCAACGCCGCGAAGAATCCGAGCCATTCCCCGCGCACTTGGATGCAGGCGAACACAGTGAAATTAAGCAACAATGGCACCCATGCCCGCGACAGGTTTGTTTCAAAAACGATGATGGCCAGGATCGATAGGCCGGCGGAAGTTTGTCCGAAGACAGGCACATTGCTGCCTGGGATCGTCATATCCTGAAAATGGTTCAAGACCACGGAATAGAGCAGCCCATATAATCCCGTCACCCAAGCCAGCAACAGTGCCAGCCGGTCGACTCTTATCGCTTGATTGACACCGAGGGCCAATCCAAACAGCAAAAAAAGCGGGTAATAATTGAAGACGAAACTCTCCGCGCAAGTGATCGGCGAGCGACCCAAAAGAATCCCACGGACAGTAAGGGACACCCCATACACCAGGAACAGCGTGCCGGCCCAGAGCACATTGTTAACCCTGGATCGGCGCGTCAGCATGCTCCGCAGGAATTCCAACCAGTAGCGCGAGCCAATGAGAACGAATGCCCCGAGCGAAATCTCGCCGATGAACAGTCCGGCCGCTGGAATCCCCAGATAGCCGAACGATCGTCCCATCGACAGATAGCCGAAGATGAGAAAGCAAGCCAGCCGTGCCCACGATTTAGGCATAAGTCACTTGGAGAAACTGCCGCCAACGGTCGAGGAAATGAGAGGTATCGAAACGTCCGACGTCGACAGCGGCCTGATGGCCCATTTTTTGCCAATCCGTTTGCTGGAACTTCAGAAATCGGCGAATCCCCGCGCAGACGGATGGCACAGTGGGCTCGATAAAGATGCCGTTGCGGCCATCCTCGATCAATTCTTCGACGCCGTGAAGATGTGTGACGATGGCGGGCACGCCTGCGGCGGCGGCTTCCAGGGAAACCAACGGGAACGCCTCATAAAACGAAGGCAGCATGAAGGCGTCGGCGGCCCATAAGAAAGGTCTGACGTCTCTTTGCATTCCCACAAAGATGACCTGATTTTGCAAACCCATACCAGTCACGATGGAGATGTATCGCGCGATCACGTCCATTTGTCCCCCAACGACCAGTAGCTTGAGTTTAGGGTTTTCCAGTTCGCGAAGTGCGGCCAAAATGAGCGGCAATCCCTTTCGCTCGAAATGCCCCAAGGCGGAGAAGAGCAGCACGATGTCGCAATTGTCCAGGGCAAAGCGGGATCGGAATTCATCACGATTGAAACCTCTGGGCCGGCGCATACGCTCAACGTCGACAGGGTTCGACAGAATGTGAATTTTTTCAGAGACGGATGGATATTGTGTTTTTAATTCCCTGGCCAATCCCGCCGATGGAACGACAATTCTCTTGATGCGGCGATAAATAATTGGCTCGAGCAGTGAATGGAGGTAGTGATTCAACCATCGCAATCTGCCACGCAGCCCTTTGGCGCCGATGTGCGACCAGTGGTGCCGCAGAAATGCGCGGTGACAAAAGTGGGCGTAAGAGATATCTCAGAAACTGAATTTGCTTTCGACTATCTGCACGGCGTCGA
>CAZCKE010000293.1:0-5674 GCA_964499005.1 uncultured Tepidisphaeraceae bacterium | reverse complement strand
CGGCGCCGATGCCGACGAATTTGCCGCTGGGGATTTTGGACGAGTAGGGGAAGCGCGGCGTCGAATTGAAAGCCAAATGCGGCCCCTCACCGCTCTCCATGAGTACATAGGGAGAAGAGAAAGAGAAGGGAAACTATTTGAGGTTTTCGAGGAGACCGCCCACGGTCATTTGCAAGACGGGGTGGACGGCGGCGGGGGCGATTTCGGCAAGGGGTTCGAGGGCAAAGCGGCGTTCGTGCATGAGGGGGTGAGGAACAACCAGTTCCTGGCTGCTGATGATTTGATCCCCATATAACAGAAGATCGAGATCGATCAGGCGGGGTTCCCATTTGGTGCGGCGCGTGCGCCCGAGTTCTTTTTCGATTTCAAGCAGGCGATGAAGGAGGGCGTGGGAGCCGAGGGTGGTTTTTAATTCCGTGGCGGCATTGAGGAAGGGAGGGGCGTCGACGGGGCCGCCGACGGCTTCGTTTTCCAAGAGAGAGGAGACGCGCGAAATCCAGATGCCTTCGGTTTGGATCAACTTGGCCAAGGCGCAGCGGATATTGGCTTCGCGATTTCCGAGGTTGGCCCCGAGGGCGATGTAGGCGGTCACGGTGGCGTGGTTGCGCATAGCGGTAGCGTACCTTGCCGCCGATTCATCCGACAAGTATCAAGCTCAGAATTGGAATTCGCAGCCGTCGAGGCGATTCCCGATTTCAATGAGGACGCGCTGCTCATCGGCGACGTCTTTGGCGGCGAAGGTGACACTGAAGCGGACGTAGGCGCCGGCGTCGTCCCAGGGGACGGTGCTGATCAGCTTTTCGCCGATGAGCCATTGGCTAAAGGATTCGGCGGTTTCAAAATTCAGGCGCTGACCGCCGGCGGCTTTGGCGCTGCGGGGGCATTTGACGTAGAGGAAGAAAGAGCCTTTGGGCTTGCGGGCACAGAGGCCGGCTTTGTTGAGAGCGGCGACGAGGCCGTCCATTCGGCGGGAATATTTGGCGGCGATCTGCTGGGTGATCTCCGGGTGGTCCAGGCCGATTGCGCCGGCTTCCTGTATGGCGAGGAATTGGCCCGAATCAGTGTTGTCTTTGACGTCGGCGTAGGCTTTAACGATGAGCGGGTTACCAACGACGAATCCGAGCCGCCAGCCGGTCATGTTGTAGGCTTTGCTGAGGGAATGGAGTTCAATGCCGACGTCCATCGCGCCGGGGGTGGCGAGGGAGGAAGTGGGGCGGCCCTCAAAGACCAGAGCGGCATAGGCGGCGTCGTGGATGATGACGATGTTGTTGCGTTTGGCGAAATCGACGACGGAAGCGAAGAATTGAGGCGTGGCCGATGCGCCGGTGGGATTGTTGGGGTAATTAATGACTAGAGTTTTAGCTCGGCGGAGCTTGTCGGCGGGGATCGCATTA
Source organism: uncultured Tepidisphaeraceae bacterium (assembly GCA_964499005.1). GTDB lineage: Bacteria > Planctomycetota > Phycisphaerae > Tepidisphaerales > Tepidisphaeraceae > CAZCKE01. The sequence continues at coordinate 4,280 of CAZCKE010000293.1, read as the reverse complement.
AGATCGGGGAGAAATTGGTTTTTCTCCAGCAGTGGGAGATAGCAGACTTCGGCGCCGAGATATTTGGCGTGGGTGCCGAAGACATCGTAGCCGGGAGTTGTCATCAGGGCGACGTCGCCGGGGTTGAGGAAGCAGAGGGGAAGAATTGAGAGGGCGGCTTTGGTGCCGATGGAATGGACGACCTGTGTGTCGGGATCGATACCGCTGACGCCGCAGACATTTTGCATCCAGCGAGCGGCGGCGGCTTTGAAGGGGCCGGCGCCGTTGTCAGCATAGGGACGGTTTTCGGGTTTGGCGGCGGCTTTGGCCAAGGCCTCGACGCATTGGGAGAAAGCCATTGCGTCGGGCTCGCCGACGCCCATGTCGATCAATTCAGCGCCGGGATTGGCGGCGAGGGCGGCGCGTTTGGCGCGTTTGATTTTCTCGAATTTGTAGATCTCGGTGATTTTGCCGTAGCGCTTGCCGCCGATTCGTTCCGCGAAGAGATTTTGGATGTAGGGGTCCATGGGATTCTCGAGCTTTAGGATAATCAGGCTTCCAGCGAGACGAACTTGCGCATTCGGCTCAGGAGAAGACTCATATCGTACTGCTCGGTGAGATCAAGCGGAAGGAAGACGCCCTGGTTATGGTCGGAAGCGAGGATCAGGTGATGCTCGCCGTTGACGAGATAGCCGGTGTCTTGTGGCTGGTGGCCGGTGACGATGACGGTGGCGCCGACAGTTTCGGCAAATCTGTCGGCCGTTTGGGCGCTCATATTGCGACCCCAGATCAATTGGTAGGCGGGGCCGGTGCGGCGCATATAATCCTGGCCGGTCAGGGGGCGGTCAAAGACGGTGAAATCAAAGGCGTCGAGTTGGGAATCGGTTGGCAGGCTGTGGCAGAACATCAGGCCGTTGCGGCAACGGACGGCCAGAGGTAGCGAAAGAAGGAATTCACTGATTGCAATCAGAACAGCGTCGGCGCGATCGCCGAAGTCGCGTTTTACGCCCGCGGCAAATGCTTCGCAGACGCTGAGGCCCGCTTTCATGATTCCTTCGCCTTGAATCTGGGCCAGATCGTGATTGGAGAGGAGGAAATGAACCTGGCGGGAGAAATTGCATTTCAACTCGGCGGCCTGGAAGAGGATGTGCCAACTGTCTTCCGCGCCGTTGAGATCGAAATGATCGCCGTGAATGAGCTCATGGAGGATGAGATGCCGGCGGGGGTTGTTGCGAAGGTCGGCGCAACGGATGAGCTTGGAGAAATTAGTGCGATGATCGTGGATGTCGCCGGTCATCCAGACTTCGCCTTCGCCGGGAAGCCAGGTAACCTGCTGCTGGCGGAGAGGGCTGAGCCGATTTTCCTCGGCAGCGGTATCGAACACTTCAATGGCGTCGTCTGCGGAAAAGGCCATAACCCCAATTGGTAGGGCAAGCTGAGGGATTCGTCAACGGCTCTAAATACAACCCTGTTGGCAGGTTGTTTTATGGCAAACCGGTGCCGAAGGGCTCAAGTGATAAAGGACTTTTTCTTTCGACCGCTCAGATAGCTCTCCATGATGCAGGAGGCCAGTTCCCCGCTGCTGGTGTAAAAGGCGACGCCTTTGGTCAGCTTCGTGAGCTGATCGACAAAACCAACCCAGTCCATGCCCCAGTAATCCTCGATGAGGGCGAAGGTGCTGATACGGCACCCCTCGCGAACCGCGGAAACGGCTTCCTTGAGCGTGGCAACGGTGCTACGGGGGTCGGGGGGATAAAGCAGGTAAACGAAATCGCCCTCGATATGAGCAGTGGGCTGGCCATCGGTGATGATAAATATTTGCTTATTGTCGCCCCCGCGCTTGCGGAGAATCCGCCGGGCCATCTGTAGGCCCATATGCAGGTTGGTAAAGTGCTGGGGAGCCTTGGAGAGCTGATTGATGGGGACCTTGAGGCGGACCTTATAGTCGTAAACGGTGACCGGCTTGGGCATCGTCAGGGGGAGCATGATCTCGGGGATGCGGGCCGCGCCGGAGTAGAAGCCGACGAAATCGACACTGTCCTGCGGGAATTTTCCGCGGACCAGGGCCTGCATGGCCATCGCGACCTTTTTGGCGGAGAGAAAGCGACCGTAGCGCATCATCGAGCCGCTCATGTCGAGCAGGACGACGGTGGAACAGCTGGTGACGCCTTCATGGAGGTGGAGCTCGAAGTCGCGCTCGGCGAATTTGATTCGTTGGCCCTTGGCGGGCAGGCCGTGGCGCGAGAGGGCGTTGTGCAAGGTCGTGTGAAGGTCGAGCTCGCTGACGGGATCGCCGAATTGATAGGGCTTGGTGCCTTCGATACGTTCGCCGCCGAAGCGGGGGGTAGTGCGTTCGTTTCCTTCGCGCTGGCCGTCACTAAGGTTGGCGAAGACTTCCATCAGAGCTTTCCCTCGCACTCCGGTGACGGCGCGGGGCTTGAGACGGAGCTTACCCTGGCCATCCTTGTCGAGCATCCCTTCCTGAAGAAGCTTTTCGAGGAGCTCGGATTGAGCCTCGTTTTTGGGATCCTTCATCATCTGCTCGATGGCTTTGAGCGCTTGCTCGCCATGCTCCATGATGAACTGCATGAGTTGGTCGAAACCAAAGAGTGAATCGGGCGTTGGAAATTGTTCCCCGTCGAATTCGCCGTAGAAATACTTCATGGCTGGGGGATTGTATGCGAGGGAGGAGGAATTTGCGATTTGCGATCGCAAATCTCTATTTGCCGGCGGCGAATTCGATTAAGCGACCAGAGCGCGCTCGAGGCGTTCAGGATGGGAGGCGGCGGCGACCGCCGTTTCACGAGAGATCTGGTTGTTGGCGTAAAGCTGCTTGATGGAGGTGTCCATCGTCTGCATTCCCTGGCCGCGGCTGGTTTCGATGATGTTGGGGATTTCGAAGGCGCGGTTTTCGCGGATGCAGTTCCGAACGGCAGGGGTGCCGAGCATGATCTCGGTGGCGGCAATCATCCCCGGCTGGTCGGCGCGACGCAGGAGGATTTGGCTGATGACGGCCTGGAGGGTATTGGCGAGCATGGTGCGGATTTGGTTTTGCTGGTTCGTGGGGTACATGTCGACAATCCGCTCGACGGTTTGCGGAGCGTTGTGGGTGTGCAGGGTGCTGAGGACCAAGTGTCCGGTCTCGGCGGCGGTGATGGCGGCGCTGGCGGTTTCGAGATCGCGCATCTCGCCGACGAGGATGGTATTGGGATCTTGTCGGAGCACGTGCTTGAGGCCGCTGGCGAAATCGGGGACATCGTTGCCGACCTCGCGCTGCTCGATGGCGCATTTGTCACCGGCGAAGGTGAATTCGATGGGGTCTTCAAGGGTGACGATCCGGCCGCGGTCGCGGCGATTGATCGTGTTGATCATGGCGGCAAGGGTGGTGCTCTTGCCGCTGCCGGTGGGGCCGGTGACCAGGACCAGGCCGCGTTGGGTTTGGGTCAGCTTGGCCACGATCTCGGGAAGGGCGAGTTCTTCGAGCGAGCGGATTTTGTCGCTGACAATGCGGATCGAAAGGGCGATGGAATTGCGTTGGTAGTGGGCGTTGACGCGAAAGCGGCCGACGCAGGGAATCTCATAAGCGAAGTCGGCGTCCCGCTTGGCTTCAAATTGGGCGAAGCGGCGCTCGTTCATCATAAGCTTGACGATGCGCGACATCAATTCGGTCGTGAGGGTCGCGAATTCGCTGGTTTGGATCTCGGTATCGATGCGGAAGATGGGGCGTGAGCCGACGTTGAGGTGAACATCCGAGGCCCGCTGAGCGATGGCATGTCGCAGGAGTTCGTGAATCATGGTATCATAGCCCCATAACTACATTGGTGTCTCGTTGGTTGCCCTCCCCATCATCGACGCAGAGCGATGGCAACATGAAGGATGACTTCGGTTGAGAGGCTGATAAAAGAGGGATAAGGACTGAACTTGAAATGGTTTTTGGGAATGTCCGGAAAATTTTCCGTCAATTCCGGCCATCAGCCGGCGTTGACGGTCGCCTTGGTGCCCAGGCTCAAACCGATGGCGACGGACCACGCGGGCTGCGGCTGGCGGCGGTCGATGCCGCTTTCAATGCCGACCTCGCTAAAGCGCGCCATGCGGCACATCGGATCGCCCAATTGGCCGACGAGCCCCATGGCGCGGCCGATGTAGTGGCACATGCTGCGCTGTCGAGCTTCGCCGCCGATGAATACGAGGCGGTCGAAGCGGGTTTCCGGGAAGGTCCCTTCGCAATAGCGGCGGCAGAGATCCAATTCTCCGGTAAGCTGATCAAGGGTCGAGCGGCAGGCCTGCCTGACAACCAAGGC
>CAZCKE010000292.1:0-5678 GCA_964499005.1 uncultured Tepidisphaeraceae bacterium | reverse complement strand
CTCAATCGCCGAGTACCAGGCACGTTCGATCTCCGGCTGGAGCGCAGAGGTGAAGTAGGTCCGCGGAATACCCAGTCGCAGGCCGCGCACGCCCGCATCCAGCCCATCGGTGAAGTCCTCGGATGGGCGGTCGATCGTCGCCGAATCCTGGCGATCGAAGCCGGCCATGGCATTCAGCAGGAGTGCGGCGTCGTGTGCGCCGCGGGTCATCGGGCCGGCGTGATCCAGCGACCAGGACAATGGCACCAGGCCGAAGCGGCTAACGCGGCCATAGGTCGGTTTGATGCCGGTGGTGGCGCACCAGGCGCTCGGAATGCGGATGGAGCCAGCGGTGTCGCTGCCGGTCGCTGCCAGACACATGCCGGCCGCAAGAGCAGCCCCGGACCCACCGCTCGACCCGCCCGGAAAGTAGGCCAGATGCCACGGATTGTGAGCGTCGCCGTAATGCTGGTTTTCGTTGGTGCCGCCAGCGGCAAACTCGTGCATGTTGAGCTTGCCCAGCAGGACAGTGCCAGCCGCGCGGAGCTTGTACACCACGGTCGCATCGTGGTCGGGCACGAAGTCGGCCATGATCTTCGATCCCGCTGTGGTCCGCACGCCGCGGGTGTAATACAGGTCCTTGTGGGCAATGGGGATACCGTGGAGGGGCCCCCGATACTGACCATGCTGGATCTCACGCTCGGCCTGGCGGGCTTCCTCGAGCGCGGCGTCGGCGAGGACGGTGATAAAGGCGTTGGTGTGCTCGTCCAGGCGGGCGACGCGCCCCAGGCAGGCCTGGGCGAGCTCAACGGGCGAGACGTCGCCGGCGGCCAATCGTGGGGCGACGTCGGCGATCGAGGCATAAGCGAGGTCGGAAGTAATCATGCGGCGGGCTCGCGACCAGTGTAGGCAGGTGGGGCTACTGCATGGAGGCGGCGATCCGCAGCACCTGGTCTCTGGGTAGCGCGGACTCGATCCGCAGGGTGAGCTGGTTCTGCTCCCACAGCAGGACATTGCTGGCTAGACGGGTCGTCTCGGTACGGCCCTGGCCGCGACTGTCTAGATAGAAGATGGTGTGCGGGTCGCCCTCGATCCAGTAGCCCGGACCGCCGTTGACCTTGACCTCCTCGATGCGCGTACCGGGCGGGATGCCTTTGCCGAAGACGCCCGCCGGCACGCCGCCCTGGAACGCGGTGAGCAGCAGGCCAACGCCCGTGGTATTGGCCTGGGGCAGGTCGGGCCGCGGGTAGTAGACGAGTGCGACCTGTCCGCCGGGCGGCGTACTCTGGAGGTACACCTCGTCTGGCTGACCGAGAGTTGCTGGCTCGGGAATCTTGAAGGTGACGCGGATGCGTACTTCCTCCAGTGTGAGTGGTTGGCCGAGTGATAGACGGGCGGCTGCCGATGGCGCCGGCGTCGGGACCGCGGGGATCTCGCGGATGAGCACGCCGCGCAGGCCGAGGCGCTCGGCGACGGCAGTGCGCGCTTCGGGTGAGAAGGCCAGGATGGCGCCAGACAGGGCTATCAAAGCCACTAGCGCGTAGGCCAGGCGGCGCTGCGTGGGCACAAACGACTGCCACCACGACTGCAATCGCGCCGCACCTCGTGATTGCCGCGGGGCAGGCCGTCGCGCGATTTCATCGCGCACTCGGGCGGCCAGCGCGGGCGTGGGCGGATAGGCGACGTTACGTCCAAGGTCGAGCAACGCCCGTTCCAGCTCGGGCTCGCTCAGCGCGAACAGCCCCTCAGCCACCGCTGACCTCCTGGCGGTCGACGTCGCGCAGACCCGCGGCGGTCACGACCTGGCGCAAGCGTCCCAGCGCGCGCGACAGACGCGACTTGACCGTGCCGCGGGCACAGCCGAGCGCACCGGCCATCTCGCCTTCGGACAGCTCGAAGAAGTAGCGGTACGCGACCACCAGACGGTCTTCGTCGCGCAAACCGTTGACCGCGGTCAACAGAGTTTGACGGCGTTCCTCGAGCAGCGCGTCCACTTCGGGAGACGGGGCCGCACCGCCCAAAGGGCGCTCCTCAGCGGTCGCGCGGAGCGCGAGATTGCCGCGCCGACCGCCAGCCCGCCGCTGGTTTTTCGCCTGGTTCGCCGCGATCTGCAGCAGCCATGGGCGGAACGCCGCGCCACGGCGAAACCGAGGCAACGCGTAGTACGCCTTGATGAACGCCTCCTGGGCGGCTTCTTCGGCCTCCTGTGGGCTGCCCAGAATGATGAACGCGATGCGGAAGGCGACGTCCTGGTAGCGCTCGACGAGGCCGGCGTAGGCCACAGCCTCGCCCAGGCGCGCTCGTTCGACGAGCGCGTCATCGTCCTCGCGGGCAGCGGCGTTTTCGGTTAGCTCCAGTGGACGGCCCTCCACAGAGTCGACGTCAGCATGTCATACACCGCCAGGCTGCCCAGGGTTCCCGCGGCCGAGTGGGAACCGCGCCGCCCGCGGGTAGCAGTTAGCTGTCTGCCGTCAGGAGACAGCCGATAACTGTTAGCTGATTGGCGTCGCTAGACGCGGCGGTGGAACCAGAACCACTCGAAGAGCAGCAGTGGCAGCACTAGCGCGGCCAACACGCCCCAGATCTCCCGCTGGAGTGCGGTCAGCCCGGCGTCGAGCGGGCCTGGGTTGGACAGGCCCGACAGCCGCGGGCGAATGTCGCTTTCATCTGGGTTGGCCAGATTCGCGCCAAAGAGATCGTCGTCGACGGTCTGCTGGCCACCCTGGATGATCTGCTGCACTCGGTACAGGCCCGGCACATCGGTGGCGGCATAGGTGATCGGGCCCTGGCCGGTGCGAAATTCGGTGGCTTGATCGGTCGGCGCGACGACGCGCACGCGCTCCACTTGCGGCAGCGGCATCAGCGATTCCGGCGAGCCGGTGTGGATCTCCGACGACTGGACCACACCTGGCGGCGACAGGTAGTTGATCATGTTGGCCATCAGAATCGGAAACGCGGACATCAACGGCAAGTTGGACTGCTGCAAATCGAACGGGAGGATGGCGACGCGGCGATCGCCGTCCTGGCCAACGGCCATCAACGGCAGACCGTCGGCGGTGCTGATTAGCGGTTTGGCCCAGCGCGGCATGTCGAGCCTGGACGCCCGGCTGATGTTCATATCGCGGATGTCGACGAACGACAGGATCGGGTCCTCGCGATCCCAGGTGGCCACGCGCGGCCGGGTCACCTGGCCGGTGGTGCGGTATGGACCGCGATCCGGCGGATTCAGCACGAGCAGGTTGCCGCGCGGCAGCAACGGCGGCAGGTAGTTGTCGAAGACGATGATGTCGAAACGATCGGCCTCGACGGCCAGGTACCGCGGCGCGGCGATCCGATACAGATCGACGTTCGGCAGCAGGGTCAAGACCTTTTCGAGGAACTGGTTACCGGTGCTGACCAGCAACACCTGGGCCGGCTTGCGCTGGACCAGGACGGCGTATGCCGTGTCGTCGATCGTGAGGCCATTGTCGCCGCTCGTACTCGACATCGTCACGCTGGCCCAGCGGGCGCCCGCGGGGAGCTCTTCGAAGACCAGCTCAATGTGCCCGTTGGGCGGCAGATCCACAGCGCGATCTTCGACCGCCTGGCCGTCGACGGTGATGGTGATGACCCCCTGGGCGGAGGTGTCCGCCGAGTTTTCGACACGGGTGAACAGCTGCTGGCGTCGGTTGTCGCGTGGATCGGGCCTGGTGGCAATGTTTGTTACAGCGAGATTGCCGGTATTGGGCTGGCCGACTGGCACCACGTCTACTGACCCGAGGTCGTCGGGCAGATCCGGGGGTAGGGTGAAGGCGCCGTCCGTGAACAGGTAGATACGGCGCGAGTTGGGATCGCCGCCCAGCGAGCGGGCTAAAAGTAGCGCCTCACGCATGTCGGCGGCAGCGCCCGATGGTTGGGCGCCATCCAGAGCACGATCGACCTGTTGGCGGTCCGCGGTTGCCGAGACGAGCACCTGCGGGTGGGCGGCGACCAGGATCGCGGTGGCCAAGGAGTTTTCAGGCAAGCCGTTCAGTGTTGCGCGCGCGGCCTCCACGGCCTTGGCGAAACGGGAGGGTAGGACGTCCTCGGCTTGCATGCTTGCCGAGCCGTCCAACAATAAGACGGCCTGAACGGGTTTTTGACCGACTTGTTCTGAGAAGGGCCTCGCCACCGCGAAGGTGATGAGGGCCAGGGCTATGAGCTGTAGGAGCAGGAGCAGGTTCCACTTGAGCCGCTGCAGCGGCTCATGCGCCGCCAGGTCTCTGATCAGGTCATTCCACAGGAATGTTGAGGAAACCTCCTCGTCGTGCCGCCTTACCTTCAGGAGATAGAAGACGACAACAATTGGCAGTGTGATGCCCAACGCGAGCGCGATCGGGGTGATCAAGCTCATCGGACGGTGTGCCTACCGCATCGCTGCGCTCGTTCCATTGCGAAGTGCCTCCCCCTTCTAATGGGACGAAGGTCCTTCTCTGACAGTTTTGTCCCTCGAAGAGGGTGAAGCGGTCGACAGTTGCGGCTCATCGGACTACGCCGCGGCGGCGGAGGGTGTCGAAGACCAACGTCTCGAGGGGGGTGTCGGTGTCGATGGGGACGTAGCCCACACCGTGGCGGGCGCAGAAGCTCTCGACGGTGCGCCGCCACTCGGTCAGCCGCTGGCCGTAGAGGCGGATCGCATCGTTGTTCAGTGTCACCGAAACCGCGGCGCCGCTCTCACGGTCGATCAGCCGCACGTCGCCCCCCAGCGTCGGCCGCAGCTCCTGCGGCGAGAGCGTGTGCAGCACGACCATATCGCCAGGCCGCCCAGCCAAACGCGCCAACGCCTTCTCCCAACTGGGTGACAGCAGGTCAGAAATGAGTACGGCGAGCCCGCCCGCGCGACTCGTAAACGTACCCAGCGATTGCTCCAGATCGGGGGGTGCGCCCAACCCCGCCACGATGGGCGTGTTCACCTGGGCGGGCTTGAAGTCGTCGATGAAACTGAGCATCGGTCCTGCTCGACCGCGTCCCCATGCCGGCCCATAGGCAGCCGCCGACGCGCTCAACGGCCACACGAAAAGCCGGTTGGATGCGTTCAGCGCGATGTAGCCCAACGCCGACGCCAACCTGCGCGCGTAGCGTAGTTTGGACGGCTCACCCCAATCCATGCTGCGACTCGCATCGATCAGAAGGTGGACGTTGAGCACCTCTTCCTCTTCATAGAGGCGCACAAAGAGCGTGTCGGTACGGCTGTAGATGTTCCAGTCGACCCGCGCCGGGTCGTCGCCCTCGACGTAGTGCCGATAGTCGGCGAACTCCAGGCTAGAGCCCTTGCGCAGCGACCGCCGGTCGCCCTGGCCCTGGCCGACGAGCCGTTTGCGGCTCACCAACTGCAGCCGCTCGAGCCTGCGGGCGAACGCGCCGTCGAGAAGGGTCTGAGGGTTCGCCATGGCCCTGGGCGCCGCTACTCCTCGGGAGTCGTGGTGACAACGTCGTGGATGAGCTTGTCGGTGGTGACGCCTTCAGCATCGGCTTCGAAGCCGAGGATGATGCGATGCCGCAGAGCGGCCATGGCGACGGCGCGAATGTCGTCGAACGCCACGTTGTAGCGACCCTCGAGCAGACCGCGCACCTTGGCCCCGAGCACGATCGACTGGAGCCCGCGCGGGCTCGACCCGTAGCGCGCAAAGCGTTTGATCTCGGCTGGCCCGGCCGGGTTGCCGGGATTGGTCCGCCGCCTC